>JAJXSV010000087.1 GCA_021784375.1 Actinomycetes bacterium
AAGGCGACTCCCAAGGAGATGCTGCCGGTCGTCGACCGGCCCGCCATCCAGTACGTGGTGGAGGAAGCGGCCGCGGCCGGCTTCGAGGACGTCCTGCTCATCACCGGACGCAACAAGCGGGCGCTCGAGGACCACTTCGACCGCGCCTACGAGTTGGAGCAGGCGCTGTCGCAGCGCGACGACGCCTGGCGCCTCGATGAGATCCGACGATCGGCGGAGCTCGCACATGTCCACTACGTGCGACAGGGCGAACCGCGGGGCCTCGGGCACGCGGTGCTGCAGGCGGCCGATCACGTCGGCGACGAGGCCTTCGCAGTGCTGCTCGGCGATGACCTCATCGACGAGCGCGACCACCTGCTCTCGCGCATGCTGCAGGTCCGCGAACAGCATGGCGGCAGCGTCATCGCGCTCATGCGCATGCCCCGCGAGGCGCTGTCGCTGTACGGCGTCGCCGATGTCGAGCCCACTGCGGAACCTGACCTGATGCGCGTGCGCGACCTGGTGGAGAAGCCCCCGGCCGAGCAGGCGCCCAGCGACTACGCGGTGATTGGCCGCTACGTGCTGGATCCGCGGGTGTTCTCCGTGCTCGCCGTCACGCCGCCCGGTCGCGGCGGCGAGATCCAGCTCACCGACGCACTGCGCGTGCTGGCCTCATTGCCCGCGGATCAAGGCGGGGGCGTGCGCGGTGTGGTGTTCGAGGGTCGCCGGTACGACACCGGGGACAAGTTGGGCTGGCTGACGGCGACCATCCGCCTGGCGGTGCGGCGACCCGATCTCGGCGAGGGGTTGCGCGCCTTCCTCAAGGACTTCGTTGAGCACGACTTCCCCGACGGGGAGCGCTAGTGGAGCGATCCGTGGAAGCGCACCTGTCGGAGATCCTCGCCGGCATCGCACCCCTGCCCCCGTTCGACCTGGCCCTACTCGACGCACGCGGCTGCTGGCTGGCCGCGGATGTCACCGCGCCGGTGGCGCTGCCCTCCTTCTCGAGTGCCACCTGTGAGGGCTACGCGGTCCGGGTCGCGGATTGTGCCAACGCCACCGAAGCGTCCCCGGTGAGCCTGCTCGTCGTGGACGCGGTGGCGCCGGGCGCTCGGCCACGGCTCGCGGTGGTGCCGGGGGCGGCCGTCCGCGTGCGCCTCGGATCGGCCCTCCCCGAGGGCGCAGAGGCCGTCATCGCTGCCGACGACGTCGCGCTGGTCAACGACCGCATCAACGTCACCGAGCCGACCCGGGAGGGTGCCCACATCCGGCGCGCCGGCGTCGAACTGGCGAAGGACGCCGTGGTCCTGGAGCGCGGGATGCGCATCGACGCCCGTCGCATCTCGTTGCTCGCGGCGGCGGGAGTGGGGCGTGTGCGCGCACACCCACGGCCGCGCGTCGTCATCGTGACCATCGGCGATGAGTTGGTGGAGCCTGGTGTGGCACTCCTGCCCGGCACCGTGTCCGACAGCAACGGCGTCATGCTCTCGGCACTCGTGCAGCAGCTCGGTGCCGTGGCCTATCGCGTGGGCCCGGTGGCGGACGACGCCGAAGCCCTCGAGCAGGTGCTGGCCGATCAGTTGGTGCGCGCCGACCTCGTGGTCGTTGCCGGTGGCGTCTCCGCTTCGTCCTACCAGACCGTGGTCGAGGTCGCCAATCGCCTGGGATCCATGGAGATCCACCGCGTGTCCATGATGCCGGGAGCGGCCCAGGGCTTCGGCCATCTCGGTGACGACAGCATCCCGACCCTCACCCTGCCCGGCTATCCGGCTGCGGCCTTCGTGTCCTTCGAGGTCTTCGTGCGCCCGGTGATCCGGCGCATGGGTGGCGCCGAGGACGTGCTGCCGACGGTGGTCCGCGCCGAGTTGCTCACCGGCATCCGATCGGGGAGTGGGCGTCGGCAGTTCGTGCCGTCCGTGCGCATCCACGGCGAGGACGGCGTGCTGCGCGTGCAGCCACTGCACTCCGAGCACGTCACGACGGAGTTGGCGCAGGCCGATTGCCTGCTCGTGATCCCCGAGATGGTGGAGCAACTGCTCGCCGGCGACATCGTCGACGTCTATCCGCTGGAGGGCGCCGCGTGATCCGCGTGCGGGGACCCGAACTGCAGAGCGGTGACGTCGTGTTGCGCCTGTTCCGCCGCGCCGACGGACCGGCCTGGCGCGAGGCCCAGGCAGTCAACGCCGAGTGGCTGCGGCCTTGGGAGGGCACGACGCCGGACGGCGCACGGCCGCGCCCCACCTACGGGACCATGCTCCGCACCATGGCTGCCGAGTACGCAGCGGGCCGCAGCGTGCCCTTCGCCATCGAGTACCAAGGCAACTACGTGGGCACGCTGACGCTCGGCAACATCATCCGCGGCTCACTCCTCGGTGCCTACATCGGCTACTGGATCGATCAGCGCGTCGCCGGTCGGGGGATCATGCCCACTGCGGTGGCCATGGCCTTGGACCACGGCCTGGGCGAGCAGGGCCTGCACCGCATCGAGATCTCGATCCGACCCGAGAACGCAGCCAGTCTGCGCGTGGTGGAGAAGCTGCATCTGCCCTTCGAGGGGGTGCGCCAGCGATACCTCCACATCGCCGGCGCATGGCGTGACCACAACATCTACGTGGTCGACAGCGAGACCGCGCCACAGGGCGGCTTCCTGCCACGCTGGATCCGCGAGCGGGACGCGCAAACACGTTGATATTGCAGGGGATTCTGAGGCACCTCGCAATTTCGAAGGGTGCCGGATGAAGGCTCATCCAGTGGTCGAGTCTTGCGCGACACGAACATTGGCTGTGCGCGTGTCGCCGACAATTCACGACGGAAGCGCCTACGGTTTGCCTCGTGGGATCCGGCCTCATCTATGCGATGGTCATAGGTCTCTGGGCACTCGTGCTGCTGCCGACCTGGCTGCGCAGTCACGAGCAGATCGACGAGGGTAAGCAGGTCGACAAGTTCCAGCTCGCGATGTCGAAACTCTCGAAGTCCGGTGTCGAGGTGCTCGAGAGCAGCCCGCACAAGCAGGTCCAGGTCAAGCACGCGATCCGTGCCGGCGTGGACCCGTCGTTGCGCATGGGTGCCGCAGCTCGCCGCCGTCGCGTGCTCGCCGTGCTCGCGGCGCTGCAGTTCCTCGGCCTCCTCATGGTGCTGGTGGGCAGCGACCTCATGGCCGCCGCTGTCCCGGCCATGCTCATCGTGACCTTCCTGACGCTCGCCCGCTCGCAGGTGCGGGTCGAGCGCGCCCGTCGTGCCATCGTCGAGGAGACGGCAGCGAATGCGCCGCTCTCAGCGCCCATGCTCTCCCGCCCACGCTCCGGCGCGCGCCACGTGCGCCGGACGACCGCGCACCCCGTCGTCGCTCGCGTGGAGCAGGCTCCAGCTGCCCCAATCTTCGACGCGCCCGCTGCGTGGCAACCGGTGCGCACACCCGCACCGTCGTACGTCCTGGCCCCCGCGGCGACTGCCGTGCCGCGCGCGATCGACGCCGCGGGTGGCTGGACCGGATCGGCCATGGTGAACGCCGCCGCGGCAGCACGTGCAGCGACCGCCGACGCAGCGCGTGCCATGGCGACCCAAGGGGAGGACGTGGAGACCTTCCCGTCGCCCCGCCCGCTGCAGGCGTCGGATCAGACCGCCGAGCTCCCGGTCATCCGCATCACGGCGTAGCAGGTTTGCTCCGGTCTACATGACCGTGGGCGGCACCGAGACGTAGACGACGTCGCGCACAGCGGGTGCTTCGAAGTCGATGCCCCGCGCGCGCCCCACCTGCAGGCCCTCGCCGGCCATCTTCAGGGCGCCCTCCAGCGCTGATTGATCCGTCCACACCGTGCCGATCATGCTCGTGCCGGCGCTCCGCTGGACCAGGTGGCGGAGCGCGCAGAATCCCGGAGCACTCGTGATCCCGGGCAGCATCTCGTCGCGGAAGAAGCCGATGTTCGCATCCAGGGTGGCCGGGTCCATCGAGGCCCGAGTCACGAGCAGCTTGGCCCCGGCCGGTGGCGTCGCCCGCACGATGCCGTCCACCTGCTCCCAGACCGTGACTTCCTTGACGGCAGCCCGCAGTGAGGAGACCGCCTGCTGGCGTGCGCTGTCGGCCAGTGCTTCGCTGCTCTGGACATCCGCTTCGCTCTCCCAATTCGTCAGTACGTAGAGGAGGTTGTTGGCGGCATCATGACTGGCCATGAGCCCGCGGAAGCCGGGGTGGTTCTCCACCGCCGGGACCACTTGGGTGGCGAGTTGATTGACGATGGCCTCGCGATTTGCGGTGCCCTCTGTGACGGATAGTCGTGCGAACACGGGAACTCCTTGATCTGGCGTGGAGATTCGGCCGGAGGAACGGCGCCAGCTGGGCGACCGGCCGGGCATGCACTCGGGGTGCGCGAACAGGGCCAAGGCCCCTGACACACTTGCGGATGGCGCGCCTCGGGTGGCTGACTGTGGCCAAGGCAGAGGGGCGCAAATCACATTGTGTAGGGCGGTACGGCCCATCACCATAACGATCAGGTAACAGTTCAGCAGGCGGCAGCCAACCAGCGGCCCCGGCTAGCGCCCGGCGTGGCGCGCGTGCGGCACCCGCTCCGCCGCCGGGGGCCCGGCGCGACCGGCCAGCAGCAGGCAGCCTCCGAGCGTGACCGTGAAGCCGAGGATCGCCATCGGCCAGAGCCCTGGTCGGACGCCGTCGCCCAGCCATCGGAGGCCCACCAGGGCCGGCGCCACGGTCTCCACGGCGAAGGTCACGGCAGCCACCGTCGTCACCCTGCCCCGGTCCAGTGCGTAGCCGTAGCCGATGATGGCCAGACCGCCCCCGACCAGCAGGGACCACAGCGTCGGGTCGCCCAGCAGCTGCCACCAGTGGTGGGGGACCACGATCACTCGAGCAGCCACCCCGAGCACGCCGAAGCCCAGCCCGGCCGTGACGCTGAGCAGCAGTGACGCGCGCAGCTCCTGTCGGTCGCGGAGTCCCCACACGAGCAGCGCGCACACGATGATGGTGGCGCCGAGGAGCAGCCAGCCAGCCCGCGAGCCCACGGCTGACGCCGGACCAGCCTGTGCCGACGAGCCGAGGAGGGCGAGGCCCACGACGACGCCGAACAGGGCCAGCCATTCGGTGCGTTGCAGACGGATGTGCAACACCAGCACCGAGAGGAGTGCCGTGACCGCCACCGAGGAGGCCACGGCCGATTCCACCAGGAAGAGCGGCAGGGATCGGAAGGCGAGCAGCGCGGCCACGAATCCGGCGCCGTCCACGCTCAGACCCAAGCCGTACAGCGACCCCGCGCGGATGCGCGCTCCGAGACGCGCGCCCTGGGGGAGCCGCGCCATGCGCTGCACCGCGATGGCCTGCATGACCGTGCCGGTGCCGTAGGCCAGCGCCGCCAGCAGTGCGGCGACCAGCCCCGTCATCACCGGGCCATGATCGCACGCGCTGGCAGGGGGGAGCGGGCTTGACGTCCGATAGGACCGGGCGAAGTGGATTGGCGCGGGCCTTCAGCGCGCCGCGATTCCGGGACACGCCGGATCGGCGGGTATGGTGTCGTCGGCGATGCGCACCCCGACAGATCGCGCCTCGCCCTGCCGACAGGCAGGTGATGCCAGAGGTGAAGTTCGTGATGAGAAGCGGCCGATGCGGCGACGCAGGCGCTTCACAGGCACCCTGGGGTCGGGTCAGTGGGATCAGGATCGGCACGCACTGCGGCGGTCTTCGGACCGGACACGCGCGTGACCTCGCAGGGTTGCGAAGCGGGGTCCTGGCCCGATGACGCTCCGTGGGGTTGTGCGGCTCATCATCGGCTCGGGCCGCATTGCCGAGCCGGCGCCGCCGCCACCCTCACCCATGCCGAATCGCCCGCCCGAACTCCGGGGCACGGTCCAGATCCGGCACGTTGATGCCGGCTCATGCAATGGTTGTGAGATCGAGATCGCCAATGCCTTCGGACCGGTCTACGACGCCGAGCGCTACGGCGCCCGCCTGGTTGCCTCGCCGAGACATGCCGACGTCGTGCTCGTGACCGGTGCCGTCACCCACAACATGCAGGAGCCGCTCCGAAGGACGGTGGAGGCCACGCCCCAGCCCCGGATCGTCATCGCCATGGGCGACTGCGCCCGCAACTGCGGCGTCTTCGCCGGCTGCTACGGCGTGGTGGGTGCGGTGCACGATGTCGTGGACGTCGACCTCGAGATCCCCGGCTGCCCACCCACCCCGGACGACATCGTCCGTGCTCTGCGATCGGTGACCGGAACGTGATCACCAGTCTCCTGTCGGCTCAGCTCATGCTCATGCTGTTGGCCGTCATCGTCGCCAACATCGCGCCCTCGCGGCTCCGGGCCAGGCTCGCCGGCCCGCTCGTCAGCGCGATCGGCATCGCCGGTGTGATCACCGGCTGGGCCGCGGTCACCGGGCAACGCGGGACGGTGCCGCTGCCGGTTGCCCTCCCCTTCGGCGCCATCGCCTACACGCCCACTCCCCTCGGTGGTTACTTCATGTTGGTCATCGGAGCCGTGGGTGCCGTCTGCGGCATCTACGCCATCGGCTATGTCCATGGGCCATCGGCCTCCCGGACCTCCTGGAGCGCACTCGCGGTGTTCCTCACGGCCATGCAGTTCGTGCCTGCCGCAGCCGACGTCGTGGGCTTCCTGCTGGCCTGGGAACTCATGGCCGTCACCTCCGCGGTCCTGGTCCTCACCGAGCACGCCCATCGCACGGTGGCGCGCAGCGCGGGCCTCTGGTACGTCGCCATGACCCAGTTGAGCTTCTTCCTCGTGCTCATCGGCCTGGCCCTCCTCAGTGCACGCGCAGGCAGCACGCAGTTCGCGGTCATGCGGACAACCCCATGGGATGCCACCACCGCCAATGTCGCCTTCGTCCTGCTCGTCCTCGGCTTCGGGGCCAAGGCGGGCATCGTGCCCCTGCACGTGTGGTTGCCACGTGCGCACCCCGAGGCACCCAGCCACGTGTCGGCACTCATGAGCGCTGCCATGGTGAAGCTGGGCATCTACGGCGCCATGCTCACCGCCACCCAACTCCTCGACGTCCGCACCATGTGGTGGGGAGTGCTCCTGCTCGTGCTGGGCACGGTCTCGGCGGTCTACGGCATCCTCCAGGCTTCGGTGGCCAGCGACCTCAAGCGCCTCCTCGCCTTCTCCACCACGGAGAACGTGGGGCTCATCTTCCTGGCGCTTGGCGCGGTGTCCATGCTGCGGTCCCAGGGGATCAACGGCGTTGCGGATGCTGCGTTGGCCGCCTGCCTGTTCCTCGTGGCCGCCCATGCGGCCTTCAAGGCCACGCTGTTCCTCGGCGCGGGTTCGATCCTCAAGGCCAGTGGGCAGCGCGACCTCGACCTGCTCGGCGGCCTGGGCAGCCGCATGCCCGTCACCAACATCGCGTTCGGCGTGGCAGCCCTCGGGGCGGCGGCCCTGCCGCTGACCGCCGGCTTCGTGGCCGAGTGGATCCTGCTCCAGGCCCTGATCCACGGGGCCGGTGCCAACAACCGCATCCTCGCGATCGCCATGCCCATCGCCGTGGGGGCAGTGGCCCTCACCGCCGGGCTGGCGCTCATGACGTTCGTCAAGGCCTACGGAATCGCGTTCCTTGCGCGCCCCCGCAGCGACGGCGCCTCCCGCGCTGAGGAGTCGCCCGCGAGCATGCGCATCGCCCTGCTGGTCGGTGCCGCCCTGGTGATCGGACTGGGCGTGGCCCCCGGGCTGCTGGCACGGGCGGTCTCGCTGGCGACGGGCACAAGCGGGGTGGGGAGCAGCGCGCCCTTGACCGTCGACCTCTCCGGCGCCGGTGCCACGCTCAGCCCGGGCCTGCTCCTGGTGCTCGGCCTGGTACTCGTCCTGCCGGTGGTCGCCACCTCCGCCGGTGCGGCCCGCAAGCGGCCGCGGCGCGCTGTCGATCTGGCTTGGGGATGCGGCGGCATCCGCGTGAGCCCGCGCATGCAGTACACCGCGACCTCGTACGCCGAGCCGCTGTCACGCATCTTCGACGATTCGCTGCGGCCGGAGCGTGACGTCATCGTCACGCACTCCAGTGAAGCCCGGTACCTCGTGCAGCGCATCCAGTACCGTCAACGACTTTCCGACGTCTTCGACGCACGGCTGTACGCGCCGGTCATCGGCGTGGTCGAGCGCTTCGGGGCGGCTGCCAAGCGCCTGCAGAACGGCAAGATCCACTTCTACGTCGCGTATTCGTTCGTCGCCTTGCTGGTGGTGCTGGTGGTGCTGTCGCTGTGAACGTTGGCCCGGCCCTGGTGGCCCTCATCCAGGTGATCGCCATGATCGCCCTCACCCCCTTGCTCATGGGTGTCATGC
>JAJXSV010000088.1 GCA_021784375.1 Actinomycetes bacterium
GGTGCCGCTCGCCATGTACTCGAGCACCTTGGTGGGCATGGAGTGCCGGTAGTTCGGCAGGTCGTGCAGCAGGGCGAGCCCGACCATCGACTGCTCGACCTCGCGCAGGGCGTCTGCATTGGGCAGCGCCCCCTGCCAGATCACGTTGGCGGTGCCGGCGATGCGCTCGCGGTCGGCCACAGTCGGCGCCTCGCCAATGAGCCGCAAGGTGATCTGCGCCTCCGCCAGACGGGGCGCCATCGCCAGCATCTCGTCGAGGCCGCGCGCCCTCGTGATGGACCCGACGTAGATGGCCTGCCGCTTCCGCTCACCCGAGGGCAGCAGGTCGGGTACCGGGGGCAGGTTGAGCACCACCGCATGTCGTCGCCCGAACCGCTGCGCGTATGCCGTCTCCGCGAGGAGCAGTGACGCCCGCCGCTCCGCCAGTCGCTCGAGCAGGTGCACCGCGGGGACGAGCACCCGGCGCAGCGGGACGGGAAGGTAGGCCTTCACGGCCAGCGCGGCCGCCAGGTCCTCGTGGACATCCCAGATCACGCGCACGCCGAGACGCCGCAGCTCGCGCCAGGGCACGATGACGAGCAGTTCCGGGTCGTGGATGAGCAGGACGTCTGCGTCGACGGCGAGTGCAGAGATGCGCGCACGCGCACTCCGCCACGACGCGAAGCGGCGCCGTCCGACCGCGCGCGGTATCGCCACCTTCAAGTAGGCCGGGTCCGATGCGTCCGACTCGGGCCAAGGGGCGATGGCGGTGATGGCGATGTCGGCCTCACGCAGGGCGCCGATCTCGCGGCGGAAGATCCGCGCGTCCGTCGTGTGGTGCACCACCGTGCAGACGAGCACGCGCACGGGTCAGTGCTTCTTCTGCGTGCCGAGGAACTCCTCGTACATCGGAAGCACGTCGGACGTGCGCCCGGAGGCGCGGACGATGCCCTTCTCCATCCAGATGCAGGTCTTCGTCGTCTCCTCGATGGTCGCCGCGTTGTGGTTCACGACGATGACCGCGCCGGCGTTGCTCTGGATCTCGGCCAGTCGCGCCTCCGCGGACGCCCGGAAACGTGAGTCACCGGTGCCGAGGGCTTCGTCGACGAGCAGGATCTCGGGGGCGCGCGCCGTGGCGATGCCGAACTTCAGGCGGGCCCGCATGCCCGATGAGTAGGTGCGCACCGGCAGGTGGATGGACTCGCGGAGGCCGGTGATCTCGATGACGTGCGGGTAGAGGTCGGCGACCTCGTCGGGCGTGAGGCCGAGGGCGAGCAGGCCGAGGCGGATGTTCCGGGCACCGCTGAGATCGGGCATCATCACGCCGGACATGGCGAGCATCGATGGCGTCGAGGTGGCCCAGACTGCGCCCTTGGTGGGTCGCTGCAGGCCGGCGAGGACGCGCACCAGGCTGGACTTGCCGGAGCCGTTGCTGCCGATCAGCCCCAGCGCATCGCCGCGGCGCAGGACGAACGAGACGTCCTTCACGGCGTGGATGATCTGCTTGCGCCCCATCACCTGGGACACGATGCGCTCCGCCGCCGACCGGCCGTGTCGCTGCGCCAGCACCTCGTACTCGATGGTGATGTGGTCGGCGATGAGAATCAGGTCGCGCTCGTCGGTTGCGTTCTCGTCAGCCATGGCGGCGCTCCCCCCGCCAGAACGACACGAAGCCGAACACGAGCAGCAGGAACGTGATGGCGAAGATCCAGATCAGCTCATGCGCAGCGGGCAACTGGTCGGGCAGGAACACGGTGCGGGTGAGCTTCAGCAGGATCGACGGCGGGTTGAAGTTGGCGATCGTGCGGATCACATGCGGTGCCTTGTGGAAGCGGATGGTGACGTCGTAGAAGACACCTGACACGAACATCAGCATGCGCAGGACGATCGGGACGAACTGCCGCAGGTCGTGCACGCGCTCGACCCAGCGCGAGGTGAACAGGCTCACGCCCAGTGCGAACATCGAGGTGAGGATGAACGAGAACGGCAGCAGCAGCCAGGTCCATGAGGGGCGGATGCCGCTCATCATGGCGATCGGGTACATGACGACCGCGGCACCGAGGGCACCGAGGGTCTCCTGGGTGGCCACCGCGATGGGCAGCAGGATGCGCGGGAACAGCAGCGATTCCGTGAGGTCCCGAGTGGCGGACAGGACCAGGGAGCCGCTCTGCAGTGCGGATGCGAACAACTGCCAGGTGAACACCCCGCCGACGAGGAACACCAGGAAGTTCGTCGAGTCCTTGGCGGTGCCCAGCAGGAGACCGAACGCGAGGTAGTACACCGCGGTGAGGAGGAGCGGGTTCAGCACCTGCCAGAAGAGGCCCAGCCGGTTCTGGATGGTCTCCAGGATGGTGCGTGAGACTGCGTAGTTCCAGGTGAAGTACCGCAGGCGCCAGCATTCCTGCAGGTACGCCACGAACTCGCCCGCCTGGTCGACGCGGTGCAGGCCGGATCGGGTGGCGAGGGCCGCAGCCTCCTCGCTCGTGAGTGCGTCCACCTACAACCGTTCCACATTCGCTGCGCTCAGCTTGCCGCGGGTGTCGAGCAGCTGCTTGGAGGCAGCGACGATGGCGTCGAGGTCATAGCCCTTGTGCGGCATGAGCAGCACGACGATGTCGGCGGAACTGGCCGCCTCGACCGCGTCCGCCTCGGACTCGAGCACGCGGTCGGTCGGTGCCGGATGTCCGTGCTCATTGTCGATGTTCCAGTGCGGGACATAGGGGTCGTGGAAGACGACGTGCGCGCCGCTCGCGAGCAGTTGCCGCGCCAAGGGGCGCACCGGGCTCTCGCGCTGGTCGGCGATGTCCGGCTTGTAGGTCACGCCGAGCAGGAGCACGCGCGCACCCTTGAGGCTCTTCCCCTGCTCGTTGAGCATGTCCTGGATGCGTCGCTTCACGTAGGCGGGCATGCCCGCGTTGATCTCCTGCGCGAGCTCGACGAAGCGGAAGGGCTGGCCGAGCAGGGTCTTCACGCGGTGGGAGAGGTAGTTGGGATCGATGGGGATGCAGTGCCCGCCCACGCCCGGACCGGGGAAGAAGGCCTGGAATCCGAAGGGCTTCGACGCAGCGGCGTTGATGGCGTCCCAGACGTCGATGCCGAGCGGCTTGCAGAACTGCGCCATCTCGTTCACGAGCGCGATGTTGATGTGCCGGTAGGTGTTCTCGATCAGCTTGGCCATCTCCGCCTCGCGGGTGCCCGCCGCGCGCACGACGGTCTTCACGAACCGTCCGTAGAAGGCCGCTGCCCGCTCGGTGCAGGCGGGGGTGTGCCCGCCCACGACCTTGGGGGTGTTGATCATGCCGTAGACGGGGTTGCCCGGATCAATGCGCTCGGGCGAGAAGGCGAGGTTGAAGTCGGCCCCGGCGACCAGGCCACCGGCCTCCAGGATCGGGCGCACGTCCTCATCGGTGGTGCCCGGGTAGGTGGTCGACTCCAGCACGATGAGCTGGCCGCGGTGCAGGTGCTTGGCCACCGCTCGGGTGGCTCCGAGGACGGCACCGAGGTCAGGACCACCCTCAGGGCTCAGCGGCGTCGGCACACAGATGACGATGGTGTCGGCTTCGGCGAGCACCGCATCGTCCGTCGTCGCCCTGAAGCCCTGGCCGAGCATGGCGGCGATGTCGTCGTTGGAGAGGTCATCGACGTGCGAGACGCCGGAATTCAGCCCGGCAACCAGCCCCGGGTGCAGGTCGTAGCCGCGGACGGACAGGCCCGCTCCGCACGCCGCCTGCGCCAGTGGCAGACCGACGTACCCAAGACCGACGACGACCAGATCAACCGACACGAGCCCTCCCTCATCCAAACGGACCTAGGGTAGTCGTTCGGCGCGGCCTTTGCCCGCTGAGCGGGTCAGCGTCGGGCAAGCCAGTCGACGACGATGTCCGCGATGCGCTCGCCCGCGTGGCCGTCCCATAGCGGTGGCGTGGCGTGTGCCGCATCGGGGTCCCGTGCCAGCGCCAGGGTGGCCTCCGCGACGAGCTCGTCCACCCGCACCAGACGGTTGGTGCCATGGGTGATGGTGATCGGCCGCTCGGTGTTCGGGCGCATGGTGAGACAGGGGACGCCGAGGATGGTCGTCTCCTCCTGCACCCCGCCGGAATCCGTGAGCACGAGTGCGGAGCCACGGACCATGGCGATGAACTCGAGGTAGCCGAGGGGGTCCATGAGGTGGATGCCGGGGTGCGCATCGATGCCGGCGCCCACCAGGTTGGCGCGACCACGGGGGTGCAGCGGGATGAAGATGGGCAGGAGGTCGGCGACCCCGTGCAATGCCTGCACCAGGGCTCGAACCGCATCCGGAGAGTCGACGTTCGCCGGCCGGTGCAGGGTGGCGACGGCGAAGCGCTCCGGCAGGCCGAACTCGGCCCGCACCCCGGCGGGATCCAGCTTGTCGAGACTGGAGAGCAGGGTGTCGATCATGGGATTGCCCACGAAGTGGATGCTCGACGTCGCCATGCCTTCGCGCTGCAGGTGGTCGATCGCCTCCGGGCTGGTGACGAACAGGAGGTCGCACAGTTGGTCGGTCACCCGCCGGTTGATCTCCTCGGGCATCGTCATGTCGAAGCTGCGCAGGCCCGCCTCGACGTGCGCCATGGGGATGTGCAGCTTGGAGGCCACCAGGGCTGCCGCGGCCGTCGAGTTGATGTCGCCATAGACCATGACCAGGGCCGGCGGGCGGGCGAGGAACTCCTGCTCGAGCGCGATCATGATGTTCGCCGTCTGCACCGCGTGCGAGCCGGAACCGACGCCGAGGTTGACGTCCGGCGTGGGCAGGTCGAGCTGGCGGAAGAAGATCTCGCTCATGCGGTCGTCATAGTGCTGGCCCGTGTGGATCAGGCGCTGCTGCACGCCGCGGGCTGCGAGGGCCTTCCAGACCGGACCCACCTTGGGGAAATTCGGACGGGCACCGGTGACATGGACGACAAGCTGCATGATCGGAAGCCTAGGCGCGGTCGAAGCCTCAGCGGCGGGCCGCGGCGACCGCGTAGAGCGCAACGCTGGCCGCGACCGAGGCGTTGAGGGACTCCGTGCCGCCGATCATGGGGATGGAGACGATGACGTCGCAGGTCTCGGTGACCAGGCGTGACAACCCCTTCCCCTCGGAACCGATGACGAGCACGAGCGGACCGCGCGCCAACTCGACATCGAGGTCCGGCAGCTGCGCCTCGCCGTCCGCGTCGAGGCCGACGACGAAGCAGCCCGCCTTCTTGTAGGACTGCAGCGCACGCGTGAGGTTCACAGCCTTCGCCACGGGGGTCCGTGCGGCCGCCCCGGCCGAGGTGCGCCAGGCCACCGCCGTCATGTCGGCGCTGCGTCGCTCCGGGACCAACACGCCTGCGGCCCCGAAGGCGCCCGCGGAACGCACGATCGCACCGAGGTTGCGCGGGTCGGTCACGCCGTCGAGCGCGATGATGAGCGGGTTCCTCCCGCCGCGCTCCAACAGGTCCGCGGGGTCCGCGTACACGTACGGCCTGACGGTGAGGGCCACGCCCTGGTGGAGCTCGACACCGGTGATGCGATCCATCTCCATGCGGGAGATCTCCAGCACGGGCAGGCCCATGTCGCCCGCCGTGGCCAGGATCTCGCGCACCCGGTCGTCGTAGTCGATACCGGTGGCCACGTGGAGGCGCAGCGCCGGCACGTTGGCCCGCAGTGCCTCCACGATCGGATTGCGACCGACGACGATGTCTGATGTGTCACGTCGACGCGACGGCGCCTGGCCGGAGACCCGGCCGCGCGCCGGAGCCGCGGCACGTCTGGCCGCCTTCTGGGCCGGGCTGCCGGGACGCTCGGAGGCCTTGGGCGTGGGGCCCTTGCCCTCCAGTCCGCGACGGCGTTGGCCGCCGGACCCGACGCTCGGTCCCTTGCGCGAGGCGCCCTTGCGCACTGCGCCACGACGCTGTGAATTGCCTGCCATTACCCGGCCTCTCCTGCGACGGACCAACGCGGCCCCTCCGCGGTGTCCTCGATCGCGATGCCGGCTGCGGCAAGGCGGTTGCGAATGGCGTCGGCCTGGGCGAAGTCCTTGCTCTGCCGCGCCTGCTGGCGCGCCTCCAGTTCGGCGCGCACCAGCGCATCGACGATGTCCCGGTATGCATCCCCACCGCCGCTGCGCGACGCCCAGGGCTCGGCCATCGGATCGCAACCGAGTACCCCGAGGCAGCGGCGCACGGCGCCCAGGACGCCGCGGACGGCGTTCGCTGGTGCCTTGGCGCCCAGGGCGAGCATGCGATTGCCCTCAGTGACGAGTTCGAAGATGGCGGCGACGGCGGCAGGGGCGCCGAGGTCATCGTCCATGGCGATCGCGAAGTCCGCGCACATCGGGCTCGCTGACGGCTCGACCTCGCCCACGCGCTCCGTGGCGCGGATGACGAAGTTCTCGATGCGGCGGAAGGCGGCTCCGCTCTCCTGCAGCGCCTCGTCGCTGAACTCGATGTTGCTCCGGTAGTGGGAAGCGACCAGGTACCAGCGCAACTCGATGCCGCGGATGCGCTTGAGCACCTCCTGCACCACCATGGTGTTGCCGAGGCTCTTGCTCATCTTCTCGCCCGCCTGCGTGACCCAGGCGTTGTGCAGCCAGTACTGCGCGAAGCCGTCGCCAGCAGCGCGCGACTGTGCGATCTCGTTCTCGTGGTGCGGGAACTGCAGGTCCAGGCCGCCGCCGTGGATGTCGAAGGCGGGACCGAGGTAGTTCGTGGCCATGGCGGAGCACTCGAGGTGCCAGCCGGGTCGGCCCTGGCCCCAGGGAGTCGGCCAGGACGGCTCGCCCGGCTTGGAGCCCTTCCAGAGCGCGAAGTCCCGTGGGTCGCGCTTGCGCGCGGCGAAGTTGCCGTCGGTGGCGGGCTCGATGTTGTCGGGACGCTGGCCCGAGAGCTCGCCGTACGCGGGGAACGAGCGCACGTCGAAGTACACGTCGCCCTCGATCGCGTAGGCGTGGCCGCGCTCGATCAGCCGCTGCATGAGGTCGACCATCTGCGTCACATGGCCGGTAGCCCGCGGCTCGATGGTGGGGGCCGCGACACCCAGTGCGTCGTAGCCGGCGGCGAAGGCCCGCTCGTAATGGGCTGCCACCGCCCACCAGGGCCGACCCTCCTCAACCGCGCGGGCGAGGATCTTGTCGTCGATGTCCGTGACGTTCCGCACCAAGGTGACCGCGTAGCCCGATTCCCGCAGCCACCGCGCCAGCAGGTCGAAGACGACCCCCGCTCGCAGGTGACCGACATGCGGAAGACCCTGCACGGTGGCACCACACACGTACATCGAGACTTCGCCGTCGATCAACGGGACGAACTCACGCGTACTGCGTGTCGCGGTGTCGTAGAGGTGCAGTGCCATGGCCGAAGCCTACTTTCCAGCGGGAAAGCGGCCGTCTCGTCGATCGCGCGCCGGCCGCGCCTGGGTCGGCCATCCCTGCTCCGGCAAGTGGACGGGCTGCGATGACGAGGTCAGGGGCGGCTCAGCAGCGCGGTGGCGACCGCCGCCACGCCCTCGCCCCGACCGGTGAAGCCCAGTCCGTCGGTGGTGGTTCCCGCCGCACTGACCGGTGCGCCCCCGAGGGCGCTGGACATGGCCGCCTGCACCTCGGCCCGGCGGGTGCTGATGTGGGGCTTCAATCCGACGACCTGCACCGACACGTTCTCGATGGTCCAACCGTCGGCCGCCAGTAGGCGCAGCGCACCCTGGAGCATGGTGGCGCCGGACGCATTGCGCCATTCCTCACGATCCACGCCGAACACCTGTCCGACATCACCGAGACCTGCCGCCGCGAACAGCGCGTCGCACACCGCGTGGGCCGCGACGTCCCCGTCCGAGTGACCGATCAGTCCGTACTCGCCGGGCCACTCCACGCAACCCACCCACATGGTGCGCGTGTGCCCGAAGGCATGCACATCGACGCCGGTGCCGACTCGGATCATGCGCGTCCCTCCAGGATGGCCTCGGCCAGCACCAGGTCGAGCGGCCGGGTGATCTTGAATGCCAGGGCGTCCCCCGCAACCACGCGCACCGCGATGCCGGCGGACTCGCACAGGCCCGCGTCGTCGGTGGCGTCAGCGTCGCCCCGCTCCTCGGCGGCCTGGTGCGCCCGTTCGAGGGCCGCACGTGTGAACCCCTGGGGCGTCTGCACGAGCCGCAGTGTGGACCGATCGAGGGTGCGCATCACCGCGCCGTCCTCGACGACCTTGACGGTGTCTGCAACGGGAAGCCCCGGGATC
>JAJXSV010000089.1 GCA_021784375.1 Actinomycetes bacterium
ATCACCGGATGAAGCGATGGCCGCGCCGTGTCCGATGGACAGGATGCCGCAGATGCGTGAGCGCCAGGTCACGCCGATGAGCGTGACGCGCGCCCAGTTCGGCTCACCCAGGGCAGCCAGCAACTGCGGTGCCACGTACATCACCTCATCACCTGTGGAGGATGCACCTGACGCCTCGACTGGTCCGCGCTCGAGCGCTTCGAGCAGCCGCGTATCCACGGCGCTCTCCGTGCGAGTGTCGAGTCGTGTGACCCCACGATGATCCGTCACGTCGGGTAGGAATTGCAGGTCCGTGCCGATGGCTCGGAAGTGCGCACTCCTGATGAACGGCAGTGTCATGAGGCGCGCGCAGAAGTCCTGGGCCGCGGGGAGGAGCGACGCGGACTCGGCCATCCCGGTGAAGGCCATGGTGAGCGCAGACCGCTGGAACTCCAACGTCTCCAGGCGCCCCTCGAGGGTGACCTGGTTCGTGAGATTCGAGTGGATGCCGATGTAACCGATGAGATGCCCAGCTTCCTGCACGGGCAGGATCGTGGCCTCCTCATGCACGAACTGGCCGTCCTTGCGTCGGTTCACGACTCGGCCTGTCCAGACCTCGCCGCGGCTGAGCTTCGCCCACATGTCGGTGAAGACCATCGGTGAGGTCAGGCCGCTCTGCAGGATCCGCGGGTTGTGCCCGAGGAGTTCCTCGCGCGAGTAACCGGTGGTGCGTATGGCGGTGTCGTTGGCGAAGGTGATGGTGCCGTTGGGGTCCGTGATGAGCACGGAGTCCGTGGAGTGCTGCACTGCGCGTTCCATGAGCGACTGCTCATCTGCGCCACGCCTGCCCGCGGACACGCCTGCGAGTCGCTCCAATCGGGCCCCGGTAGCCGCAGCCAGGTGCACGAGCACGTCACGCGAGGCACTGGGGAATGCCTCCGTCTCTCCGGCATAGATGCTGAGTACCCCGTCGAGGTGATCCGAGACGAACACGGGGATGGCGATCGCCGAGTGGAAACCATGGAGTTCCGCCGCCTCACGCACTGCCGACACCAGCGGGTCCCTCGGCATGTCATCGGAGGTCACCACGCGTTGCGAGGCGATGGCGAGCTGCGCCAACGGCTCGAGCAGGGCCCCGTCGGAGTCGGAGATGGGAAGTGCGCTGAGGAACTCGCGGTGATCGCGTGTGAGGAGCTCCGCGCGGAGACCGGTCTCCGCGTCCCATCGCCCGTACCAGGCGAAGAGGAATCCGCCGCCGTCGATGCAGGCGTTGCACAGGCTCTGCAGCACCTTCGAGCGTGCGGAATGTCGCTCGATGGCCTTGATGCCCTCGATGAAGGTCCAGGTCGCCCGTGATTGGACCATCTCCCCGTGGAAGGGTCGCAGACTGAGGATCGCGCCATCGGGCTCGGAGCCGCGCCCTTGGGGGAAGGCGCCGACCAGGACCCACCTGACGCCCAACGCGGGAGCACTGATGCGCATCGGCACCTCGCCCACGCTCTCGCCGCGCAGGACGGCCTGTCTCCGTGAGCGGGCCAATGATCGGTCGCGGGCGTCGAACAGGTCCCACGACTTGGTCCCGATGAGTGCTTGGGCCGGCACCCCGAGCAGGGCCTGCGTCGAGGGGCTGGCGGTGACGATCTCCCCGTGGCCATCGGTGGCGATCCATGCCACGACGCGCAGGCGGTCGAGGTGCTGCACCATGTCCTGGCAGGCGGTGCTGCTGAACGTGCTGTCGGAGCTGTTGGCGTCGGTATCGTCCAGGCTGCTGTACGCAGGTGCTGCGCCGCGGACCGGATCCTCATTGCGCACGGGCCCTCCCCATGGGTGACTGGATCCAATCCCCCCGGGCGCGGCGCACAGGCTGAAGGAGTGGTTCCTGCATGCCCCGACACAGACTGGCAAGGCGCACTGTAGGAGGGATGCCGACGCAAGCCAAGGCAGGGGACGGCACGGGCATCCCACCCCGTCTGATGCACCTTGGCCCTCGATTCGGGGCGGGTTCGCGGGGCGTGGGTTCGACTTCCAGGACGGGGGAAGGGGGAGCGAGGGCCCTCCTGCGGGTGGGGCCGGGTGGCAGACTGGTCGCGTCGACGCTACGCCGGCGCCACCGGATCGCGCGTGAGGAGGATCGATGTTCTACCGCAGCGAACGATTCCTCCGCATCGAAGGCGTCATCTTCCTGCCGCTCGCTGCCGCCATCTACGGCCAGGTGGGCAGGCCGTGGCTGTGGTTGGCGGTCGCGCTCGTGTTGCCCGACGTCATCCTCAACAAGCGCGTGCATGAGCATCGCATCGGCCGTTGGCTCTACGACGCCTTCCACACCTACCCACTGCCCAGCATCCTGACTTTCACGGCTCTGGTCACCTCACCCATGTTCGACTCGCCGCTGGCGGCGGTGGCCATGGCGTGGTTCGCGCACATCGGTCTGGATCGGCTGCTTGGACGCGGCGCGTGCTACGCGGGCCGCGTCATCGATGACCTCTACGCGAAGGCCCATGTGCTGCGCGAGGAAGCACACGAGTTGCGCAGGGAGTAGTGGCGCTGCAGTCCGGACCCCGATTCCCGGTCGCAAATGCACGCACTGGGGTTACGGTTTGCACATGCATACCGCATCGCGTAGCCGGATCAGGGGGATCACATGGCCGCGCACGACTTACCTGCAGGCGCCTCTGTAGGTTTCGAGACAGCGATACGTCTCGCGTATGCGAACTACGCAACCATGGCCGGCCGCGCCACGCGTGCTGAGTACTGGTGGTTCTACCCGTTCACCATGATCGTGGGCATCCCCTCCAATTTCCTCGTCTACGCCGCTTCCTTCTCCAACGGCGGCATCGGGGCGGGCTCCGGTCCGTTGCTGCTGATCGCAGACCTGCTGTGGATCGCGCAGGCCGCGGCATTCGCCATCCCCACCTTCACCCTGGCGGTGCGACGACTCCACGACACGAACCGGTCCGCGCATTACCTGTGGTTCGGGCTGCTGCCGTTTGCGGGCCAGGTCGTGATCTGGGTCCTGCTGCTGCTGCCGTCGGATCCGGCGCCCAATCGCTACGGGCCGAAGCGCTGAGCCTGCCAGTGGCTTGCCGCTGGACGCCCATGCATCCCCGGTGTGCAGCCGTGCCCGTCACAGGGCAGCCGAGTGGGGCCGTGCCCGTCACAGGGCAGCCCGAGTGGGGCCGTGCCGCTAGGACTGTGGCAGGACCTCGATCCAGTCCAGGTGCTTGCCGGTGCGGCCGTCGCCGGACGATTGGTGCCTCAGGTGGCGGCCGATCCAAGGCAGCACGTGCTGCTGCCAGTACTCGATCTCACCCCTGAGGCTGCGGTCGGCATGGGGCTCCGGTGGGCGCTGTGCGATGGTGACGGGGTATCCCAGTCCTCGCAGCATGTTGGTTGCGATGCGCGTATGGCCGGCGGGGTTGAGGTGCAGACGGTCGGCGCACCAGTAGCCCGGACTGCGGATCTCGAAGTCGTGGAAGTTGTCGACGAAGGTGACGCCATTGCGCGCGGCAAGGTCGCCGATGGCCTGCGTGAGCAGGGTGCCGCGTCGGTTGAAGCGGGCGCCGAGGGGGAGCCCTGCGAGCGATCCGGGGTCGGGGCCGGCGATGAGGATGGGCGCGACGCCGGCGTCCAGGCAACTACGCACGGCCGACTCCATCTGCGCGAGCAGCCGGTCCGCATCAAGGCGCGGTCGCAGCATGTCATTGCCGCCGCCATTCAAGGTGAGGTGCGTGGGGTGCAGGGCGAGGGCCGCCGGCAGCTGCTCACGGAGGATGGGTTCCAGCAGACGGCCGCGAATCGCCAGGTTGGCGTACTGGATGGGTGCGTTCGTCGCCGTCGCGATGCCCTGTGCGAGCAGGTCGGCCCACCCGCGGACGGACCCGTCGGGCAACTCGTCGCCCACGCCCTCGGTGAAGCTGTCACCAATCGATACCAGTCGCACCTGGCGATCCTTCCACCTGATGGCATGGCCGGTCGGACAGCCTGCGTGTGGCGCGCACCATGACCTCTGCGCGCCCAAGCCGCTGGGCGAGCATCGCTTGTCGCTAGGGTCCAAAGTCCTTAGCATCGACGGCGTCGGCCGATTTCCCGCGGGAGCCGTTGTCCGACGACGTGGAGGAGGCCGCCCCCGCGGCCAGGCGCAACGTGCACCTTGATTGATCCTTAGAGCACCGAGGTTCCCCGCGATCTGGAAGGGAACGCAATGCCTGAATTCATGGACGTCCACCGGGGCATGCAAGGCATCACCAACGAGGCGCTGCTCGAGGCCCACAACGCCGACCTCGCAATCCAGGGCGAGGAGGGCGTCAACTTCAAGCACGCATGGGCGGACCCCGCGTCGGGCACCGTCTGGTGCCTGTCCGAGGCGCCAAACGCGGAGGCCGTGCGTCGCATCCACGATCGTGCCGGTCATGCGGCCTCCGAGGTCTTCGAGGTGCCGGTGCAGGTGTAGTGCGCGGAGCCGGCGGCGCTGCCCCCATTGACGCCTGCGGGATGCTGGACCCCAGAAGCAGCCTCAACTGCAGGAGGTATTTCGTGCGATTCCAGCGCATCGGGGTGGCCACGTCGCTGGTGCTCGTTTCCATGCTCGTGACCTCCGCGGAGCTGTCGGGAGCGTTCGCCAGAACGAGCACGGTGGTCTGTCAGGCGGGGTGGCTCACCACGCGGACGGGCAGTGCCCAAGGGGCAGCGGGCACGATGTACACCACGCTCACCATGCAGAACCGCACCGGACGTGCGTGTCGCCTCTCGGGAACGCCCTCGGCGCAGCCCGTGTTCCGGTCTCGGTCGAAGTTGACGCGTGTCGGACCGCTGGCGCAGCCCATGGCCTTTCCCGGCGGCGGGGGCACGGTCGTGCTCAAGCCGCACAGGTTCGCCTCGGTGGTGATCGGCGTGGGCGACGCCGGCAACTACCCGGCCGCGTCCTGTCGGCCCGGCCGCATCAACGGTGTCGTCGTGGTCTTCCGTGCTTCGGTCAATCGTGTGCGCCTGGTGTTCACGATGCCGAAGACGCAGGTGTGCACGAAGCTCGCGAGCACGGGCATCTCGGGGATCGCGTCGGGCACCAAGGTCCCATAGTCGTCGTCCCACCACGCGTGCCCGATGCCGCGTGCCGGCGGGCGTGCCCGGCGACCGGCACACCCGTCGTCCGGCGCGTGGACGCGGCCGTTGGGGCCGCCGGTGGCCGTAGGCCCGTGGACGTCATCCCACAGTCGGTCGAGTCTTTGCCAAGGCCAGGCGTGCGTTGGATCGACGAGACCCGTTGCAATGACAGCGCTCCTGTGCCGTGCCCCGTCATCGCGCGCTCAGGAGGTCAGCGTGGACGAAGCCCGTTCGTTCGCAACCAATCAGATCCATGCCGGTCAGGTACCCGATCCAACGAACGGCTCCATCTCGCTGCCGATCTTCCAGACCACGGCGTACCAGTTCCGCGATACCGCTCATGCGGCCGGACTCTTCGCCCTCACGGAGGCCGGCCACTCGTACACCCGCCTCAGCAATCCGACGCAGGAGGCGGTTGAGCAGCGCATCGCGGTGCTGGAGGGCGGGGTCGCTTCGCTGCTCGTCGCCTCTGGCATGGCGGCCACTGCCCTCACCATCATGAATGTGGCTGAACAGGGCGACCACATCGTCGCCAGCCGGAACATCTACGGCGGCATCCACAATCTCCTCGGGTTCACGCTCCCACGATTCGGGATCCAGACCACCTTCGTCGAGGATGCCCACAGCCTTGACTCATGGAAGGTCGCTGTACGGCCCAACACCAAGGCCTTCTTCGGCGAGGGCCTGTCCAATCCGCTCGGGGTCTGCCTGGACCTCGAGGGCATCGCGGAGATCGCCCATGACGTGGGGGTGCCGTGGATCGTGGACAACACCATCGCCACGCCCTATGTGACCCGCCCCATCGACTACGGCGCTGACGTGGTCACGCATGCCGCATCGAAGTTCCTCTCCGGGCACGGCAGCATCATCGCCGGCGTCATCGTCGACAGCGGCCGCTTCGACTATGCGAGGCAACCCGATCGGTTCCCGGGGTTCAACCTCGCCGATCCCAGCTACCACGACCTCGTCTACGCCAAGGACTTCGGTACCGGGTCTGCGATGGGCAATGTCGCCTACATCGTGAAGGCGAGGGCGCAGTTGCTGCGTGACCTGGGACCCGCGATCTCCCCGTTCAGCGCGTGGCTCCTCGCGCAGGGGCTGGAGACCTTGAGCATGCGCATGCGGGTGCACCTGGAGAACTCGCAGCAGATCGCGGAATGGCTCGCTGCACACCCGCAGGTGGTGTCCGTCGCCTACAGCGGATTGGCTTCCTCGCCATGGCACGCCAACCAGTTGAAGTATGCGCCCAAGGGCGGTGGGGCAGTGATGTCCTTCGAGATCGACGGTGGGCTCGAGGCTGGCCGGCGCTTCGTCGAGGGCCTGCGCCTGTTCAAGCATGTGGCGAACATCGGCGATGTCCGCTCATTGGTCATCCATCCGGCATCCACGACCCACGCGCAGTTGGGCTCCGAGGGCCGTGGCAAGGCGGGCATCACGGACGGCATGATCCGCCTCAGCATCGGTATCGAGGACCTGGCGGACATCAGGGCGGACCTGGAACGGGGCTTCCTGGCAGCACGCGGATAGGAACCCGCTGCCTCCGCCGGTCTCGCGCGGGGGCCGTCTGAGCGGCCGCACGGCGGTGCGGGCCCGTGCCGGATGCCTGCGAGCCGGCTGCGTGGAATTACTACGGCGCATGGTGTAGTAAATTGGGCCGAAGAGAAGCTCAGGAGGCCCAAGCGCATGTGCTCGTACTGTGGATGCCGCGCCAACACGGTGATCGCCCGTCTCTCCGAGGAGCACGAGGCCATCACCAACGCCATGGGTGACCTGCGCCGGGCATCCGTTGCCGGCGGCGACGAGCAGGTGCGCCAACTGGCCCTCGTCCTGTCCTCGTTGCTCGACCCGCACACCGTCATCGAGGAGCGTTGCCTGTTCGCCGAGTTGCGCAAGGAGGACGAGTTCGTGGCTCCCGTGGACGGCCTGTGCGGCGAGCATCGCAGCATCGACGAACTCATCGCCAGGGTCGCCTCAGGTGATCGCGCGGCGGTTCCGGTCCTGGACGAGGCGCTCTGGCGGCACATCGACAAGGAGGAGAACGGCCTGTTCCCAGCGGCGATCATCGCGATGGATGGAGATGCGTGGGAGTGCGTGGTGAAGGGGATCGCCGATTGCGACGCCACCGCGACCGTGCAGCCGGTTCACGGGTCGGCGAGCTGAGCCTGACGCTCTCGGGACGCCGGCTCGATTGCCAGAGCACGGGGGTTCGCCCATACTGCAGGTGGACGCTGCAGGTTCAAGACGCCACGAGTGCCATAACGTCAGGGGATGGTCATGACGAAGTTGATGATCATCAGTGCGAGCACGCGTCCCGGGCGGGTGGGCCTTCCCATTGCCCGCTGGATCCAGGCCGAGGCCGAAGGCTTCGCAGGCTTCGAGAGCATCGACTTCGTGGACCTCGCGGAACTCGCCCTGCCCTTCCTGGACGAGCCGAAGCGACCGGCACAGGGCCAGTACACCAAGGAGCACACGCTGCAATGGAGCGCCCGGGTGGATGCCGCTGACGCCTTCGTCATCGTGATGCCCGAGTACAACTTCGGCATGAACGCACCCTTGAAGAACGCGCTCGACTTCCTGTACCGGGAGTGGTCCTACAAGGCGGCAGGTCTTGTGAGCTACGGGGGCGTCTCCGGCGGGACGAGGGCAGCGCAGATGGCGAAGTTGGTGCTGCAGGCCCTGAAGATGACCGCAGTCGATGCGGCCGTCACGATTCCGTTCGTCGGGCGCATGCTTGACGAGCAGCGGGAGTTCCAACCGACGGAGCGCATCACCACCGCTGCTGCGGCGATGTTCAGGGAGTTGCTCCGTGTCGACAGCGCGCTCCGCGTGCTGCGGACGCCGCAGCCCTAGGCCTGCTGGGCGCCCGGTTCACGTGCCTTCGGGCAGTGGGCCGTAGTATCAACGGGTTCGGCGCGTCCACCGCGCCCTGGGAGCGCGGAGGTGATGTGTGCGCACTGTCGCCCGCGCGCCGCGCCACACGACCTGGCTGCGTGAGGTGTTCCTGCTCACCCTCCTGTACGTCGGATACGAGTGGGTCCGTGGGAATGCACCCGAACGCAAGGCGCTGGCCTTCGCGAATGCCGCCCGCGTGCAGTCGCTGG
>JAJXSV010000090.1 GCA_021784375.1 Actinomycetes bacterium
CGGAGGAGATCACCCGCGAGATCCCGAACGTCGGCGACGACCTGCTCGCCGATCTCGATGAGCGCGGCATCATCCGCATCGGTGCCGAGGTCGTGCCCGGTGACATCCTCGTCGGCAAGGTGACGCCCAAGGGCGAGACCGAGCTCACGCCCGAGGAGCGCCTGCTCCGTGCCATCTTCGGCGAGAAGGCGCGCGAAGTGCGCGACACCTCGCTCAAGGTTCCCCACGGCGAATCCGGCGTCATCATCGGCGTCCGTGTCTTCCAGGCACCGGATGACGACCTCCCCGGCGACGTGAACACGCTGGTGCGCGTCTACGTGGCGCAGAAGCGCAAGATCACGGAAGGCGACAAGCTCGCCGGCCGCCACGGCAACAAGGGTGTCATCTCGAAGATCCTGCCCGTGGAGGACATGCCCTTCCTGGAGGACGGCACCCCCGTCGACATCGTGCTCAACCCGCTCGGTGTGCCCTCGCGTATGAACATCGGCCAGATCCTGGAGATGCACCTCGGCTGGGTCGCCAAGACCGGCTGGAAGGTCGAGGGCGAGCCGTCCTGGGCCGCCCACATGCCGGCAGAGATCAAGGCCGGCAGCAGCGGCTCCAACGTCGCGACGCCCGTCTTCGACGGTGCCCGCGAGGAGGAGATCACCGGTCTGCTGGAGTCCACGCTCCCGACCCGCGACGGGATGCACCTCGTCAACGGCCGCGGCAAGGCCCGCCTGTTCGACGGCCGCTCCGGCGAGCCGTTCCCGGGTGAGATCGCCGTGGGCTACGTGTACATCCTGAAGTTGCACCACCTGGTCGACGACAAGATCCACGCCCGTTCGACCGGCCCCTACTCGATGATCACCCGCCAGCCGCTCGGTGGCAAGGCGCAGTTCGGTGGTCAGCGCTTCGGTGAGATGGAGGTGTGGGCACTGGAGGCCTACGGCGCGGCATACGCGCTGCAGGAACTGCTCACCATCAAGTCCGATGACGTGTCGGGTCGCGTGAAGGTGTACGAGGCCATCGTCAAGGGCGAGAACATCCCCGAGGGCGGTATCCCGGAGTCCTTCCAGGTGCTCCGCAAGGAGATGCAGAGCCTCTGCCTCAACATCGAGTTGCTCGGAGCCGATGGCGCTGCCATCGAGATCCGCAGCGACGATGACGATGTCTTCATGGCCAGCGAGGGCCTTGGCATCGACCTCTCACGCCGCGAACCCAGCAGCGTCGAAGAAATCTGATTCACCGAAGAGCATTGGATAGAGGAAACAGAGTGCTTGACGCGAACACATTCGGTGCACTGAGCATCGGCCTTGCCACCGCGGATGACATCCGCAAGTGGTCCTTCGGTGAAGTGAAGAAGCCGGAAACCATCAACTACCGCACGTTGAAGCCGGAGAAGGACGGGCTCTTCTGCGAGCGCATCTTCGGCCCCACGCGTGACTGGGAGTGCGCCTGCGGGAAGTACAAGCGCGTGCGCTTCAAGGGCATCGTCTGCGAGCGTTGTGGCGTCCTCGTCACCCGCGCCGACGTGCGCCGCGAGCGCATGGGTCACATCGAGCTCTCCGCTCCTGTCACCCACATCTGGTACTTCAAGGGTGTCCCCAGCCGTCTCGGCTACCTGCTCGATCTGGCACCCAAGGACCTCGAGAAGGTCATCTACTTCGCTGCGCACATGATCACGCGCGTCGACGTCGACGGCCGTCACGAGGCGCTGCCGCGCCTGGAGGCCGAGCTTGGTCGCGAGATCGGACTCATCGAGAAGCGTCGCGACGCCGACATCGAGGCCCGCGCCAAGAAGCTCGAGGCCGACCTCGCCACACTTGAGGGCGAGGGCGCCAAGGCCGAGCAGCGCCGCAAGACGCGCGAGTCCGGCGAACGCGACATGGCGCTCACGCGCCGCCGTGCCGACCAGGAGATCGAGCGCCAGCGCCGCGTCTTCGACCGCTTCCGCACGCTCAAGGTGCAGGACCTCGAGGGCGACGAGCTGCTCTACCGCCAGATGAAGGACAACTACGGGCAGTGGTTCGACGGCGGCATGGGTGCCGCCGCCATCAAGGCGCGCCTCGAGTCCTTCGATCTGGACGAGGAGGCCATCAAGCTCCGCGAGATCGTGAAGAGCGGCAAGGGCCAGAAGCGCACTCGCGCCCTCAAGCGCCTGAAGGTCGTCCAGGCCTTCAAGACCACGGGCAACAGCCCGCTCGGCATGGTGCTCGACGCCGTCCCGGTGATCCCGCCGGACCTGCGACCGATGGTCCAGCTCGACGGTGGTCGTTTCGCGACCTCGGACCTCAACGACCTCTACCGCCGGGTCATCAACCGCAACAACCGCCTCAAGCGACTGCTCGACCTCGGTGCGCCCGAGATCATCGTGAACAACGAGAAGCGCATGCTGCAGGAGTCGGTTGACGCACTGTTCGACAACGGTCGTCGCGGTCGTCCGGTGACGGGCCCCGGCAACCGTGCACTGAAGTCGCTGTCCGACATGCTCAAGGGCAAGCAGGGCCGCTTCCGTCAGAACCTGCTGGGCAAGCGCGTCGACTACTCGGGCCGTTCGGTCATCGTGGTCGGTCCGCAGTTGAAGCTGCACCAGTGCGGCCTGCCCAAGCAGATGGCGCTCGAGCTGTTCAAGCCCTTCGTCATGAAGCGCCTGGTGGACCTGAACCACGCGCAGAACATCAAGAGCGCCAAGCGCATGGTGGAACGTTCTCGCTCCGTCGTGTGGGACGTGCTCGAGGAGGTCATCTCCGAGCACCCGGTGATGCTGAACCGTGCACCCACCCTGCACCGCCTCGGCATCCAGGCCTTCGAACCCAAGCTCATCGAGGGCAAGGCCATCCAGATCCACCCGCTCGTCTGCACGGCGTTCAACGCCGACTTCGACGGTGACCAGATGGCCGTCCACCTCCCGCTGTCGGCGGAGGCGCAGGCCGAGGCCCGCATCCTCATGCTGTCGAGCAACAACATCCTGTCGCCGGCATCGGGTCGTCCGATCACGCTCCCGACACAGGACATGGTCCTCGGCATCTACCACCTCACCGGACTGCGCGAGGGCGCCAATGGCGAGGGTCGTGCCTTCACCTCCATCGCCGAGGCGTACATGGCGTTCGACACCGGCTCGCTCGAACTGCAGGCGAAGGTGAAGATCCGCCTGAAGGACGTCATGCCGCCGCGTGGCTACAAGTTCAAGGAGGGCTGGACGCTCGGCGATCCGCTCATCCTGGAGACCACGCTCGGACGCGCCCTGTTCAACGAGGCCCTGCCGCTCGACTACCCCTTCGTCGATGTCGAGGTCGGCAAGAAGCAGCTCGGCGAGGTCGTCAACGACCTGGCTGACCGCTACCCGAAGGTGGTCGTCGCGACCACGCTCGACCAGTTGAAGGACCTCGGCTTCCGCTGGGCCACCCGCTCGGGCGTGTCCATCGGCATCGAGGATGTGGTCGTCCCCGGCGAGAAGGTCGAACTGCTTCGCCAGGCTGAGGAGCGGGCCGAGAAGGTCGAGAAGAACTACTCACGAGGCCTGGTCTCGGACTCGGAGCGCCGTCAGGAGCTCATCGACATCTGGACCCGTGCCACAGACGAGATCACCAAGGCCATGGAGGTCAACTTCGGCCCCGACAACCCGATCGCGAAGATGGCCTTCTCCGGCGCACGCGGCAACATCATGCAGGTGCGTCAGTTGGCCGGCATGCGTGGCCTGGTGTCGAACCCCAAGGGTGAGATCATCCCGCGGCCCATCAAGTCCAACTTCCGTGAGGGCCTGTCGGTGCTCGAGTACTTCATCTCGACACACGGTGCCCGCAAGGGTCTGGCCGACACCGCACTCCGCACCGCCGACTCCGGCTACCTGACCCGTCGTCTCGTCGACGTCTCACAGGATGTCGGCGTCCGCGAGCTGGACTGCGACACCGATCGCGGCCTGGTGAAGGTCATCGCTCGCAAGAACGCGGACGGCACGTACACCAAGGACGACAACACCGACTCGTCCGTGGTTTCGCGCAAGTTGGCTGAGAGCGCCGTCGCGGCATCCGGCGAGGTCATCGCCCACCGCAACGACGATGTCACCATGGGCCTCGTCGACGAATTGGTCGCGCACGGCATCGAGCAGATCAAGGTCCGCTCCGTGCTCACCTGCGATTCCAAGAAGTCGACCTGTGCCTACTGCTACGGGCGATCACTCGCGACGAACCGCGCGGTCGAGATCGGTGAGGCCATCGGCATCATCGCCGCGCAGTCGATCGGCGAGCCCGGCACCCAGCTCACCATGCGTACCTTCCACACCGGCGGTGTCGCCGGTGAGGACATCACGCACGGTCTGCCGCGTGTGCAGGAGCTCTTCGAGGCCCGCACACCGAAGGGTGTCGCGCCGATCTCCGAGGCAGCCGGTCGTGTCCGCATCGAGGACGCCGACAAGACGCGCAAGATCATCGTCACTCCGGACGACGGCTCCACCGAGGCGTCCTACGCGGTGTCGAAGCGCATCCGCCTGCTGGTCGCCGACGGTGATCACGTCTCAGTCGGTCAGCAGTTGACCGCCGGTGTGCGCGATCCCAAGGAGATCCTCAACGTGCTCGGCACGCGCGAGGCGGAGATGTTCCTCGTCGACCAGGTGCAGGAGGTCTACCGCTCGCAGGGCGTGGGCATCCATGACAAGCACATCGAGGTCATCGTGCGCCAGATGCTCCGCCGCGTCATCGTGATCGAGTCGGGCGACTCGGCCATGCTTTCCGGCGAGCTCGTCGACCGGGCGGAGTTCGCGACCCGCAACCGCGCAGTGCTCGCCAACGGCGGCGCACCGGCGTCGGCTCGACCGGAGCTCATGGGCATCACCAAGGCCTCGCTGGCCACCGAGTCGTGGCTGTCCGCCGCCTCCTTCCAGGAGACGACGCGCGTGCTCACGGAGGCCGCCATCCAGCGCCGCAAGGATCCGCTGCTCGGCCTCAAGGAGAACGTCATCCTGGGCCGTCTCATCCCCGCCGGTACCGGCCTGCCGATGTACCGTGACGTGGAAGTGGACCCGACGGAGGAGGCCAAGGCCGCCATGTACGCGTCCATGTCGTCCTACGACGACCTCGACTACACGGCCTTCGGCAGCGCCTCCGGCGAGGCCGTGCGCCTCGAGGACTTCGATCTGGGCGGTTACCGCTAGGACCGAAGGACCGCGGGTGCAGGTTCCCGTACGTTGATCAGGGCGTGGGCCCGTCCGCAGGGACGGGCCCACGCCCTGTCTCGTCCGTCGGCGCCTGCGCGATCAGTCGAGCGCCGGCACCGAGGTGGCCGCGCGGGAGACCATGACGCCAAGGGCGGCCAGCACGGCGAGCGCGATCATGGCCGTGCGGGAGCCGGTGATGCCGGCACCGGCAAGGCTGTAGCCGATGGTTACGACGGCCACACCGAGCGCGGTGCCGAAGGCGCGTGTCATGTTGAGCAGCCCACCGGCCACGCCTGCGCGGGCACTTGGTGCGAGGAGCATGATGGCCGCGTTGTTCGCTGGAGTGAACATGCCGGAACCCGCCCCCAGCAGGATCAGGGCCACGGTGAGCGGTGCCGGTACGGCGGGCGCGACCGCTGCCACCAGGCAGCCCGTGGTGACGAGCGCCATGCCCACCGTCGTGGGGAGCCGAGGGCCGTGCGCATCCGCCAGGCGGCCCGCGAAGGGCGTCACCACGGCGATGGACACCGGCAGGAGCGACAGCATCAGCCCGGCCTGGCTGGGATTCCAGGCCAGGGAGCGCTCCAGGGTGAAGGGCGTGATGAAGAGCAGGCCGAAGAGCACGAGGTAGGAGAGCAGGCCGGCCAGCAGTGCCTGGCGGAAGTGGGCCAACCCGAGCAGGTCCAGGGGGAGCAGGGGTTCGGCCTGCGCGCGCTGCCGGCGCAGCGAATGCGCCGCCAGACCGCCCCAGGCAGCCAAGGCGAGGAGGGCGGGGATGAGCACGCCGGGGCTCGCCAGCGCGCCGTGTTCGACGGCGGTGAGCGCGAGCAGGGTGGCGGTGCTGCCCAGGGCGAGCATGCCGACTCCCGCGATGTCCCACGAGTGACGCTCACGCAGGTCCTTGCTCGCAGGCAGGAGGAGGAGGCCCGCCGCAATGCCGATGACGCCAGCCGGCAGGTTGACGAGGAAGACGCTGCGCCAGCCGGCGAGATGGACGAGGATGCCACCGGCGGAGGGCCCGAGTGCCAGGCCCACGGCCTGGGCGACGGCTTGCATGCCGATGCCCCGGCCGACCTTGCCGCTCGGCATGGCGAGGCGGATGAGGGCCACGCTGTTGGCTTGGAGCATGGCGGCGCCCACTCCTTGGAGTGCCCGGCCCGCCACCAGCAGGCCGAGGTTGGGCGCGAACGCGCAAGCGGCGGAGGCGAGTGTGAACAACGCGAACCCGTAGACGTAGACGGTCTTGCGGCCCACCACGTCGGCCAAATGCCCGATCGGGACCACGGCCGAGACCAGGACCACGAGATAGGCGAGGGCCACCCAGGAGGCCTGCCCCAGGGTCGCTCCGAAGGCATGCTGGATGGCGGGAGTGGCCAGGGTGACGATGCTGGCGTCCAGTTGCCCCATGAACGCACCCACGGAGACCGAGGCCACGACGAACCAGTGCGCCTGCGGGTGCATGCGGATGCGCTGCGGCGGATGGGGCTCCCGCAGCAGGGGATGCCGGGCCTTGGTCATGGGCACAGGATGCGCATTTGCTTGCCATAGGGCAAATACGAAAAACGTTGGAAGTCGATTGGCACGGCAAATACCATGGGCTGATGGATCGTCGACAGGTGCAGGCCTTCCTCGCGGTGCTGGACCACGGCGGATTCTCCGCGGCCGCCGACGAACTGGGGCTGACCCAGCCGAGCGTCTCGCAGTCGGTGGCCTCCTGGGAGCGCGAACTCGGCTTCCCGCTGTTCCAACGCCTGCCTCGCGGGGTCAGGCTCACCACCGCGGCCGGGCCGCTCGTGGGGCCGGCACGAGCGCTGCTCCGGGACTTCTCCGTGCTCGATTCCACGGCCGCGGAGGTCCGGGGCGTCCGCACCGGCTCCCTGGACCTCATGGCCATTCCCACCCTCACCCATGAACTCGCCGAGCTCGTCGGGCGCTTCCGGCATCGCCACCCGGAGATCATGGTCCGTTGCGGGGATCCGGGCCTGGAGGCCGTCGAGGACCTGGTGCGGTCGGGGGAGTGCGAACTCGGGCTCGCTGAGTCGCCGTCGGCGGGTCGGGGCCTGGTGGCCGTCCCCGTCGGGTCGCAGCCCTTCCTGCTCGTGCAACCGCCGAGCCACGCTCCGCGGACGACCCTGCGACGGGCCGAGATGGCGGGACTGGAGTTCGTGGCCACGCCCCTGGGCACATCCTCCCGCGCCCTGCTCGATGACGCGCTCGGTGGTATCCCGGCGCGCGTGGTGGTGGAGACCGCGCAACGGGAAGCCCTGGTGCCGCTCGTCATCGCGGGTGCCGGTTCGGCCCTGCTTCCCGAGTCGCTCGCCCGTCAGGCCGCAGCCCAGGGGGCCCACCTCGTCGTGCCTGAACCGCCGATCACGCGGCGTCTGGCGCTGCTGCACCGACCCGGGCCGCTGTCACCCGCAGCGCTCGCCTTCGTGGCCCTGCTGGCTCCCGCGGACGGCGTGTCGCACGCAGGCGAGCCCGTGGGGCCGGCGTAGCGTGCCGCCCATATCCGGGCCCTTGGGCCCGGGGTCCCGGGCAACCTTCGCCTGGCGTCGGCGAGGCCGCCGTCCCACTGGGGACAGTCGCGGCCGGGGGCGGCCTGTGCGTTTTGCTGTCAGCGAAGATATTCGGTAACGTCCGTCCTCGCGCCCGACTTGCCTCGGGTCATGTTGCACGCCCACCCGTGGGCGGGCGACGACCGGCCCCCTCCGGTTCGAGAACGTCGCAGAACCCTGTGTGAACTGCGACACACCCGACCGCGTGGGTCGGCGGGGCAGCAGGGAGCCAAGTAACCAACCGCGTGCGAGCCGGTCTCGCATGCACAACGACACGGAGACGTGAGTGCCAACGATCCAGCAGCTGGTCCGCAAGGGCCGCCAGGACAAGGTCGCGAAGAACACGACGCCCGCGCTCAAGGGCTCGCCCCAGCGCCGCGGCG
>JAJXSV010000091.1 GCA_021784375.1 Actinomycetes bacterium
GCGTCGTAGGAGTAGCCGTGCTGCGGCAACCAGATGCCCTGCAACCAGATGATGAGCATGAACTGCAGACCGCCACGTGCGGTCGCCGCCAGCAGGCCGGCGAAACTGCCCATGGAGAAGGCGCGGTTGCGGAACAGGCGCAGGTCGAACATCGGCGACTCCACGTGCAGTTCGATCCAGCCGAAGAGCAGCAGGAAGGCCAGGCCGATGACGAGGGCAGCATCCACACTGGGGTTGCCCCAGCCCATGGCCGAGCTGCCATAGGGCTGGATGCCGTAGACGATGCCGCTGAGGATCGAGGTGAGGCCGATGGCGAAGGTGATGTTGCCGAGCCAGTCGATGCGTGCGTTCACGCGCCTGCCGTTGTCGTGCAGCGAGTGATAGGCCCAGAAGGTGCCGATGATGCCGAAGGGCACGGATACCCAGAAGATCCAACGCCAGTGCACGACCGAGAGCAGTCCGCCGGCCACCAGGCCGATGAAGGAGCCGGCGATCGCGGACACCTGGTTGATGCCCATGGCCAGACCGCGCTGTGCGGCGGGGAAGGCGTCGACGATGATGGCGCTGGAGTTGGCGAAGAGCATGGCGCCACCGACGCCCTGCACCAGGCGCAGCACAACCAGCCACAGGGCTCCGCCACCACCGTTGAAGGGGTCAAGCGCGAGCAGCACGGAGCCCACGGTGAACACGGCGAAGCCGAAGTTGTAGATACGGACGCGGCCCATCATGTCGCCCAGGCGGCCCAGGCTCACCACCAGCACCGCGGTGACGAGCATGTAGCCCATCATCATCCACAGCAGATAGCCGGTGTTGCTGGGCACCAGCGGGTTGATGCCTATGCCGTTGAAGATCGCCGGAAGCGAGATGAGGATGATGGAGCCGTTGATGGTGGCCATCAGGATGCCGAGCGTGGTGTTCGAGAGCGCCACCCACTTGTAGCGATCCGGGTGCAGCCCGTGCAGTCGCTTCGACTTCGCCACGAGTCCTCCTAGTTGTTTGCCTGCAAGCAACTATATGGAGATCCGGGGTTGGCCGCTGCCGATTCCGGGCTCACTCAGGCAAGAGGTCGGTAAGGGATGCCAGTTTGCAGGGCACGTCGACGTCCTCGTCGAGGTGGTAGGCAGCGCAGGCGCGGTGGTAACCGTCGGCGACGATGAGCGGACGACCGCTGCGAGCGTCACCGCGCACCAGCAGGATGGGGGAGAGCGGTTCGCCCTTGGCGATGCGTTTGAGGTCCTTGCTGACGTGGCGGTTGTCCTCGTCGAGGATCGGCAACTGCGAGGAACGGAAGAGATCCTTGGCCTTGACCGTGGTCATGGGTGCGGCGCGCAGCGCGTCGATCACTGCAGCCACGGCCGCCGGCTCCAGGAGTAGGCGGAGGTAATCCGCAGCTGCCGGGTAGTCGTGGTCCTCGGGCTGATCCAGCCACTGCGCCTTGCCCATGCCGACCTCCTGCACACAGGGTAGGGCCGGGGATGCCGAAGCAGCGGAGCAGCGACGCCACCTCTGCGGATAGAATATGAGTCGATCAGACTCACATTCTCTGCCATGAAATTGACAGATCGCCTGCGTGAGGTCACACTATGCAGCAAGTGGGTTGATCCACAGCCCCCGGTAGCACAGGAGACAGACATGGCCCGCGCGGTCGGTATTGACCTTGGCACGACGAACTCCGTCGTTGCCGTACTCGAAGGTGGCGAACCCACCGTTATTGCCAACGCCGAAGGCGCCCGCACCACCCCCTCGGTGGTCGCATTCGCCAAGAACGGCGAAGTCCTGGTCGGCGAGGTGGCCAAGCGTCAGGCCGTCACCAACACCGAGCGCACCATCCGCTCCGTGAAGCGCCACATGGGCACCGACTGGAAGATCGACATCGATGGCAAGGCCTATCGCTCGCAGGAGATCAGCGCACGCACGCTCATGAAGCTCAAGCGCGACGCCGAGGCCTACCTGGGTGAGACCATCACCGACGCCGTCATCACCGTCCCCGCCTACTTCAACGACGCCCAGCGTCAGGCCACCAAGGAGGCCGGCGAGATCGCGGGCCTCAACGTGCTCCGCATCATCAACGAGCCCACGGCTGCAGCGCTGGCCTACGGCCTGGACAAGGGTGACAAGGAGCAGACCATCCTCGTCTTCGACCTCGGTGGTGGCACCTTCGACGTGTCGCTGCTGGAGATCGGTGAGGGCATCGTCGAGGTCAAGGCCACGAGTGGCGACAACCACCTCGGTGGCGACGACTGGGACGACGCGGTCATCAAGCACCTCGTCACCAACTTCAAGAACGCGCACGGCGTCGACCTCTCCAAGGACAAGATGGCGTTGCAGCGTCTGCGTGAAGCGGCGGAGAAGGCCAAGATCGACCTCTCCCAGTCGCTGCAGGCTTCCATCAACTTGCCCTACATCACGGCCGGCGCCGACGGCCCGCTGCACTTGGACGAGACGCTTTCGCGTTCGCAGTTCGAGTCGTTGACGGCCGACCTGCTGCAGCGCTGCCGCACTCCCTTCGAGAACGTCATCCGTGACGCCGGCATCAAGGTCTCCGAGATCGATCACGTGGTGCTCGTCGGTGGCTCCACCCGCATGCCCATGGTCACCGAGCTGGTCAAGCAGCTCACCGGTGGCCGCGAGCCCAACAAGGGCGTCAACCCGGACGAGGTGGTGGCCGTGGGTGCCGCACTGCAGGCCGGTGTGCTCAAGGGCGAGGTCAAGGACGTCCTGCTCCTCGACGTCACCCCGCTGTCCCTTGGCATCGAGACCAAGGGTGGCGTGATGGCCAAGATCATCGAGCGCAACACCACCATCCCCACCAAGCGCTCGCAGGTCTTCACCACCGCTGACGACAACCAGCCCTCGGTGAGCATCCAGGTCTTCCAGGGTGAGCGCGAGATGACGGCCTACAACAAGAAGCTCGGCACCTTCGAGCTGGTGGGCCTGCCCCCGGCACCGCGTGGCGTCCCTCAGGTCGAGGTGACCTTCGACATCGATGCCAACGGCATCGTGCACGTGGCGGCCAAGGATCTGGGCACCGGCAAGGAGCAGTCGATCACCATCTCCGGCGGCTCCGGCCTCTCCAAGGAGGAGATCGACCGCATGATGCGTGACGCCGAGGCGCACGCCGCTGAGGACCACAAGCGTCGTGAAGAGGTCGAGGCGCGCAACAACGCCGAGGCGCTCGTCTACCAGACCGAGAAGTTCCTGAAGGACAACGAGGACAAGATCGCCGAAACCCGTGGCGAGACCGACGCCGCCCTGGCCGAGGCCAAGAGCGCGCTCGAGGGCACGGATATGGAGGCCATCAAGTCCGCCGCCGAGAAGCTGGCTGCTGCCTCGCAGGCCCTCGGTGCAGCGATGTACCAGGCCGACGCTGCGGCCGGCGCCGAGGCCGGTGCCGGCACGTCCGGCAACCCCGACGATGACATCGTCGAGGGTGAAGTCGTCGACGAGGACAAGCAGCCGTGACCGAGCACGAGGGCGAATCGGGCTTCGTCTTCAAGGACAAGCGCAAGATCGACCCGGAAACGGGCGAGGTTCGCAATGCTGCCGAGGAGGGCGCGGATACATCCGTGCCCTCCGAGGGCAGCGCGGCCAGTGCCGATGCCGCCGCCTCCGACAGCGAGGCCCTCATCGGCATGGAGATCGCCACCTTGCGCGAGGACGTGCAGCGCATCCAGGCCGAGTACGCGAACTACCGCAAGCGCGTCGAGCGTGACCGTTCGGTGGCTCGAGACAACGCCATCGCCGATGTGCTGACGGCCCTGCTGCCGGTGCTCGACGACATGCAGCGCGCACGCGAGCACAACGAATTCACGGGCGCCCTCAAGGCGCTGGGTGAAGCGGTGGAAGCGGTGGCCACGCGTTTCGGGCTCGAGACCTACGGTGCCGCCGACGAGCCCTTCGATCCCGCCGTGCATGAGGCGCTCACGCACACCACTGCCGACGACGCCGGTGAGCACCCGGTGACGGTCGTCAGTGGCGTGTACCAGGTCGGCTACCGCCACGCCGGTCGCATCCTGCGTCCGGCACGGGTCGGCGTGGAGGATCGCGCAGCCGGCGATCCCGCCTGACGCTGACACATCCACATTAAAAGGCCCCGGGAGGAGGTGCAACACATGAACCAGGACTGGCTGGAGAAGGACTTCTACCAGACGCTGGGCGTCGACAAGTCGGCCACGGCTGACGAGATCAAGAAGGCCTACCGCAAACTGGCCAAGCAGTTGCACCCCGATGCCAATCAGGGCGACGCCAAGGCCGAGGAGCGTTTCAAGGCGGTGTCCGAGGCCTACGACGTCGTTGGCAACGATTCCTCGCGCAAGGAGTACGACGAGGCGCGCGAGATGTTCGCGCGCGGCGGCTTCCCCGGCGGCGCCGCTGGTGGTTTTCCGGGTGGTTTCCCGGGCGCGCAGGGCATGAACTTCGACCTCGGCGACCTCTTCGGTGGCATGTTCGGCGGCGGCGGAGGTCGTCGTCCCCAGCGCGGCAACGACCTCGAGACCCGCACCACGCTCTCCTTCGCCGATTCGCTGCGCGGGATCACCATCCCCTTGCGGCTCAACGGTGATGCCCGCTGCGAGGTCTGCCACGGCAGTGGGGCCAAGCCGGGCACGCATCCGCGTACCTGCCCCACCTGCAATGGCAGTGGTCACACGCAGCGCAGCATGGGTGGCTTCGGCTTCTCCGAGCCCTGCCGCGAATGCCGGGGCCAGGGAACCATCATCGACGACCCCTGCAGCGAATGCCGCGGCAGCGGTGCCGTGCGCACCACGCGCACGGTGCAGGTGAGGATCCCTGCCGGCGTGAAGGACGGGGCACGTATCCGTCTGGCCGGACGCGGTGGCCCCGGTGCCAACGGCGGTCCGTCCGGTGATCTCTTCGTCATCGTCACCGTCACGCCACATCCGGTGTTCGGGCGCAAGGACGACAACCTCACCGTCACGGTGCCCGTCACCATCGATGAAGCCACCCTGGGCGCCAACATCCCGGTGCCCGTCGTCACCGGCGGCTCCGTGTCCCTGAAGGTGCCAGCTGGCACCACACACGGGAGGACCTTCCGCATCAAGGGCCGCGGCGTGCCTTCGGCCAAGGGTCGCGACGGCGATCTGCTCGTCACCATCGAGATCGCCATTCCCCACAAGCTTCCCAAGGCGGCACGAGAGGCGCTTGAGCAGTACGCCGAGGCCATGAAGTCCGAGAACCCGCGCGACGAACTGCTGGAGCGCGCGGCTCGTGCGCCCCGCATCGAGCCGGAGCCCTAAATGCAGCAGTTCACGCCGGATGTTGATGCGCCGCTGTACGGCATCGGTGTGGCGGCCGCCATGGCGGGAATGCACCAGCAGACCCTGCGCCAGTACGACCGCCTGGGACTGGTGGTGCCCGTACGCACCGCCGGTCTCACCCGCCTCTATTCACTGCGCGACATCGCCCGCCTGCACGAGATCGCTGCGCTTTCCGCCGAGGGTGTGAACCTGGTCGGTATCGCGCGCATCCTCGCCCTGGAGACGGAGAACGCACGCCTGCGCGACCGTCTCGCCGAACTCTCCCAGCAGGCCAATTCCACCGCCCTGGTGGTATGGCGCCCCACTCGCAGGCGCTGAGGAACACCACGCACTTTCAGGCATCAGCAAGACGGAGGCCGAGATCATGACCACCCAACTCACCACCCGCGCCCAGGACGCGCTCTCCACGGCGGCACGCACCGCCGGTGCCAAAGGCAACCCGCAACTCGAGCCCCTGCACCTGCTGGCCGGCCTGCTGGAGCAGGGCGAGGAGAGCATCGCCGTCGCGCTCCTGCGCCAAAGCGGCGTTGATCCCAACGCCGTGAACCTGCAGGTGCGGGCTGCCATCAACGCGCTCCCGGCCGCGCAGGGATCCTCGGTCTCCTCGCCGACACCCTCGCAGGCCCTGCAGCAGGTGTTGGTGGCAAGTGAGGGCTTCGCGCGCGATCGTGGTGACGAGTACGTCTCCACTGAGCACCTGCTCATTGCCTGTGCGCAGAAAGGCGAGACTGCCGCACTGCTGGGCCAGGCCGGCGTCAGTGTGGAGAAGTTGTTGGCTGCGCTCGAGCAACTGCGGGGCGGCGAGCGCGTGACAAGCGCCGATCCCGAGGCCTCCTTCCAGGCGCTGGAGAAGTACTCCATCGACCTCACGGCAAGGGCCCGCGAAGGCAAGTTGGATCCCGTGATCGGTCGCGACACCGAGATCCGTCGTGTCGTGCAGGTACTGAGCCGCCGCACCAAGAACAACCCCGTGCTCATCGGCGAACCGGGCGTCGGCAAGACCGCGGTCGTGGAAGGCCTGGCCCAGCGCATCGTGGCCGGTGATGTGCCGGAGTCGTTGCGCGACAAGCGTCTGGTCTCACTGGATCTGGCGTCGATGGTGGCCGGTGCCAAGTACCGCGGTGAATTCGAGGAACGGCTGAAGGCGGTGCTCAAGGAGATCGGTTCCAGCGAGGGCCGCATCATCACCTTCATCGACGAGTTGCACACCGTGGTGGGCGCTGGCGCCAGCGGCGAGGGCGCCATGGATGCCGGCAACATGCTCAAGCCCATGCTGGCGCGTGGCGAACTGCGTCTGGTCGGTGCCACCACACTCGACGAATTCCGCGAGCATGTGGAGAAGGATCCGGCACTCGAGCGTCGCTTCCAGCAGGTGCTGGTGGGCGAGCCCAGCGTCGAGGACACCATCGGCATCCTGCGTGGGCTCAAGGAGAAGTACGAGGCCCATCACAAGGTGGCCATCACGGACGCTGCGCTGGTAGCAGCGGCAACCTTGTCCGATCGCTACATCACCTCGCGCTTCCTGCCCGACAAGGCCATCGACCTCGTCGATGAAGCCGCCTCGCGTCTGCGCATGGAGATCGACTCCTCGCCGGTGGAGATCGACGACCTGCAACGTGCTGTTGATCGCATGCGTCTGGAGGAGCTGGCGCTGGCACGTGAGACCGATGCCTCCTCCGTCGATCGTCTCGGAAAGTTGCGCGCCGAATTGGCCTCGCGCGAGGAGGACCTGCGCGGGCTCAAAGCGCGCTGGGATCGTGAGAAGCAGGAACTGGATCGCGTGGGCGGCATAAAGGAACAGATCGATGCCCTGAGGGTGCAGGCGGATCGCGCGCAGCGCGAAGGTGATTTCGAGAAGGCCTCGCGTCTGCTCTACGCCGAGATCCCGGCCCTGGAACGAGATCTGGAGACGGTGAGCGCGGCCGTCGAGGAGCGCTCGACCATGGTCAAGGAGGACGTCGGCCCGGACGACATCGCTGAGGTCGTGAGCATGTGGACCGGCATCCCGGCCGGACGCATGCTGGAGGGCGAAGCGCAGAAACTGCTGCGTATGGAAGAGGAATTGGGCAAGCGCATCATCGGTCAGCGCGACGCCGTGCGCGATGTCTCCGACGCCGTGCGCCGCGCACGAGCCGGCATCGCCGATCCCAACCGCCCCACCGGTTCCTTCCTCTTCCTCGGTCCCACTGGCGTGGGCAAGACGGAGTTGGCCAAGGCGCTTGCGGAATTCCTGTTCGATGACGAACGCGCCATGGTGCGCATCGACATGAGCGAGTATTCCGAGAAGCACACGGTGGCCCGTCTCGTCGGTGCCCCTCCCGGCTACGTCGGGTTCGAGGAGGGCGGCCAGCTCACGGAGGCCGTGCGTCGTCGCCCCTACACGGTGCTGCTGCTGGATGAGGTCGAGAAGGCGCACCCCGAGGTCTTCGACATCCTGCTGCAGGTACTCGATGACGGACGCCTCACCGACGGTCAGGGCCGCACCGTCGATTTCCGCAACGTCATCCTGGTGCTCACGTCGAATATGGGCTCCAAGTTCCTCGTCGACCTCACGTTGTCCGAGCGCGAGCGCCACGAACAGGTGATGGCGGTGGTTCGCCAGACCTTCAAGCCGGAATTCCTCACCCGGCTCGGCGATCTCGTGATGTTCGACGCCCTGTCACCCGAGGATCTCGGTGGCATCGTGCGCATCCAGCTGGCGACGCTGGCCAAG
>JAJXSV010000092.1 GCA_021784375.1 Actinomycetes bacterium
GAGCACAAGCAGCGGTGCGCCGGCGCCGCTATGGAGATCGCGCTCCAGAGCGCTCACATCCACATAGCGCTTGGCGATCTGCACCTGGCCAACCTCTGCGGCCGCTGCCAACAAGCGACGCTCCCAAGCCACTTCGCCGCAGGCAATGGCAATGCGCCCGCTCATCGGTCCACACGCGTGAGGTCGATGTCACCACTGCGCAGCGCGAGCACCAGCGACTTCACCTGCGCCGGCGGCACCGCCAGCAGCATGCCCTGACCCCCACCGACATCCGTGCCTGCAACCGCGAGAACGCGTACCGCCCGTAGTACGCGAGAGGTGGACATCACATTGCCGTTGCTGGACTTCGAGGTCCACCACACATCCACCCGCTGGCCGCGGCGCAGATCGGACGGCGCATGGAGCCTGCTGACGGGCACCGCCACCTGGTCGAGCAGCGCGCTGTCGCTCACCAGCGCCGAAAGCGGCAGCAGTTCGCCGGCGTCGACGTTATGCCTCAGCGCCCTGCCCACCACCGCCGTGCCGGCACTTGCATACGCGCCCCCGTCGACATTCACCTCACTGAGGTGAACATCCGCCGAGCTGATGACGGTGCCGGCCGCCAGATCGTGCGACAGCTGCCAGACGGTGCTGCGCTGGGTTGCCCGCTGCATGAAGAGTGCCCCCAGCACGGTGGCGGCGATCATCAGTGCGATGCCGACGATGACCCGCGGTTCATGGGAGATGGTGCGCATGACTGCCTCCTTGCTGGGGGAGGATTGTTCTTCACAGCTGCGCAGAGCGGCGCCGCCATCCACAGGGCCGGCCCCTTCAGGGCCCGTTCGGACCCTTGTCGGCCATCATCGGGCCGCCTTGAATCCCCCGCAGGAGGCAGCATGTTCCCGTTCCTCGGACCCGATCCCGTGACCTCGAGCTGGATGCTCGCGCTGGCCGGTGTCTTCGTTTTCGCCGTCGCCATCCCCGTGGCCCGCTTTCTGGTGGCGCTGGCAATCCACGCCTACGCGAGCGTCACCGGCCAACAGCACCTACACCACACGGCGTCCGTGGTGATGCCCCGAACGGCACAACTCATCGGCAGCCTGGTCATCGGCGTCACCTCCATCGCGGCACCGGCACTGGCCAGCGGGCACGAAGCGTCGCTGGCTTCCGTCAATCTGGATCGGGACGCCGGTGCGGGCAGCGCAGGGGCCTCGGCAGCACGTTCCACCACCGTCGCACCGGCAGCCATGCCGGCCATCAATCTCGATCGTGATGGCGGCGCGGGTCAGGCGACGCCGTCCCGTACACCAGCCACCGTTGCACACACGGTGGCACACACCGTGCAGCACGCCAGTCGCAGCCAGGAGCAGGCGCCAGCCACTCAACGCATCTCCGGCGGCATCTATGTCGTGCGCACGGGAGACAGCTTGTGGAGCATTGCCGAGGAACGGCTGGAGAAACCCACGGACAGTGCCATCACGGACGCCTGGAAAGCCATCTGGCGGGCCAATCGCGCAGTCATCGGAGACCATCCCGAACTCATACGGCCGGGGCAGGAGTTGCGCCTGCCACCGGGAGCATTGGCATGAGCACCGCCCTGGCACCCCGCGACATCGCGCCCGGCTGCTCACCGGTGGTCACACTGCGATTACTGGCGATGGCCGACGAGGCCAAGAGCATGGTCGTCGACGAGCCCGAACAACTGGTGCTGCCGCTGGAGTGGGCCTGGGCCGTGCCGGCGCCCGTGCCCGTGCAACCCGAGCCGGTCCGTGAGCTCCCTGACCCCAAACAATGGGGCGGCCGCATCACACAGGCATCGTTCGAGATCATGTTGGGGAGCCGGCCCGCCGGACAGTTGGCACGGCTGGTGGATGCGCACACCTTGCAGGTGCTGGCCCTGCACACCAGCCGCTACAGCGTGGCCCGCAAGCGTAAGCCGGGAGCGGTGCTGCCGCGTCCGCGCATCTCCTCGCTCCGCTGCTTCCAGCCCCATCCCGAGGCAGCGGAGATCTCGGCGGTCGTGCACGACGGCAGTCGTTATCGTGCCGTGGCCATCCGTCTCAACGCGCGCGGCAACCACTGGTTGGCCACCGCTTTCGAAATGGCCTGACCCGTCACCCGCTTGCCGTCAGGCGCTCGGTGCGCCGTGGCAGCGCTTGTACTTCTTGCCGGAACCACAGGGGCAGGGGTCGTTGCGGCCGACCGCGTTCGCAGCTGAGGCGGGCTCACGATCCACCTGGCGCGAGCCGTCCTCCGACGGCGCCACGTAGGTGAGTTGCTGCGGACGGTTCTCCGCGAAGCCCTTGACCTCGACCTCCGCCTGCTCCTCCTCGATCTCCACATTGACATCGACATGGAAGAGGAAGCCGACGGACTCCTCCTTCATGGCGTCCATCATGGCCGTGAAGAGGTCGTAGCCCTCGACCTGGTATTCCACGAGCGGATCGCGCTGGGCCATGGCACGCAGGCCAATGCCCTCCTGCAGGTACTCCATCTCGTACAGGTGTTCACGCCATTTGCGATCCAGCACCGAGAGCACGACCTTGCGCTCGAGTTCGCGCATGACCGGCGGCGTGAGCTGCTCCTCGCGGGCGGCGTAGGCACGTTCGGCGTCAGCGCACAACAGATCGACGAGCGCATCGCCGTCGAGGCCGCGGGCTTCCTCGATGCTGACACCCACCGGGTACACCGTGTTGAGCGCCGTCCACAGCCGCTCGAGGTCCCATTCCTCCTCGTAGGCGGAAGAGGTCTCAGCATCGACATAGCCGGCGACGGTGTCGGCCAGGAACTGGGCGATGTGTCCGGAGATGTCGGCACCGAGCAGGACGTCATGACGCTCGCCGTAGATGACGAGCCGCTGACGGTTGAGGACCTCGTCGTACTTCAGCACGTTCTTGCGGATTTCGAAGTTCTGCGCCTCGACCTGGGTCTGCGCCGAGCGAATGGCGTTCGTGACCATCTTGGCCTCGATCGGCACATCATCGGGAACGTTGAAGCGGCGCAGGAAGGAGTCGACCATGTCGGCCTTGAAGAGGCGCATGAGATCGTCCTGCAGCGAGAGGTAGAAACGGCTCTCACCGGGATCACCCTGACGGCCGGAACGTCCGCGCAGCTGGTTGTCGATACGACGCGATTCGTGGCGTTCGGTGCCCAGGACGTAGAGACCACCCAGGGCTACGACCTCCTCATGCTCCGCCGCCACCGAAGCGGTGGCTGCGGCCAGGGCTGCCGGCCAGGCCGCCTCGAATTCCTCGGGCGTATCCACGGGATTGAGTCCGCGCTGCTCCAGCGTGCCGCGCGCGATGGCCTCCTGGTTGCCGCCCAGCATGATGTCGGTACCGCGGCCGGCCATGTTGGTGGCGACGGTGACGGCACCCTTGCGGCCGGCCTGTGCCACGATGGCAGCTTCGCGTTCGTGGTGCTTGGCGTTCAACACCTGATGGGGAACACCGCGCTTGCGCAGCATGGTGGAGAGGATCTCGCTCTTCTCCACGCTGGTGGTACCGACCAGCACCGGCTGGCCCTGTGCGTGACGCTCGACGATGTCCTCGATGACGGCGTTGAGCTTGGCCTGCTCCGTGCGGTACACGAGATCGGGCTGATCCTGACGAACCATGGGTCGGTTGGTGGGGATGGGAACCACACCGAGCTTGTAGATCTGGTTGAACTCCGCGGCCTCGGTCATGGCCGTACCGGTCATGCCGCCCAGCTTCTCGTAGAGACGGAAGTAGTTCTGCAGCGTGATGGTGGCGAGGGTCTGGTTCTCGCCCTTGATCTCCACACCCTCCTTGGCCTCGATGGCCTGGTGCATGCCGTCGTTGTAGCGACGGCCGGAGAGGATGCGACCGGTGTGCTCGTCGACGATCAGGATCTCGCCGTTCATCACGACGTAGTCGCGGTCCTTCTTGAACAGCTCCTTGGCCTTGACGGCGTTGTTGAGCAGGCCGATGAGCGGTGTGTTCACGGATTCGTAGAGGTTCTCGATGCCCAGCCACTCCTCGGCGCGGGCAATGCCCTCCTCGAGGATGCCGGCCGTCCGCTTCTTCTCGTTGACCTCGTAGTCGATGCCGGCGCGCAGGCGCTGGGCCAGGGTGGCGAACTGCGGGTAGAGGGCATTGGACTCGTCGCTGGGGCCGCTGATGATGAGCGGGGTACGCGCTTCGTCGATGAGGATGGAGTCGACCTCGTCGACGATGGCGAAGAAGTGACCGCGCTGCACCAGCTCATCGGCCGACCAGGCCATGTTGTCACGCAGGTAGTCGAAGCCGAACTCGTTGTTGGTGCCGTAGGTGATGTCGGCGTTGTAGGCGACGCGGCGCTCGGCCGGCGTCATGTTGGCGAGGATGACTCCAACCTCGAGACCCAGGAAGCGATGGATGCGACCCATCCACTCGGAATCGCGCTCCGCCAGGTAGTCGTTGACGGTCACGACGTGCACGCCCTTGCCGGCAATGGCGTTGAGGTAGGCCGGCAGCGTGGCCACGAGCGTCTTGCCTTCGCCAGTGCGCATCTCCGCGATGTTGCCGAGATGGAGCGCCGCACCGCCCATGAGCTGGACGTCGTAGTGGCGCTGGCCCAAGGTGCGCTTGGAGGCTTCACGAACCGCTGCGAAAGCCTCGGGCAGCAGGTCGTCGAGCGTCTCACCATCAGCATGGCGCTGCTTGAACTCGGCGGTGAGCCCACGGAGCTCGGCGTCGCTGAGTGGGGTCATCGTCGACTCGAGTGCGTTGACCTGCTTGGCCAGACTTTCGAGATTGCGAACGATCTTGCCCTCGCCGGCGCGGAGGAGCCTGTCGATTACGGACACTTGGCCACCCTTCGAATGGTTGCCCCATCGTAACCATTCCGTGATACGCCGGTATCCGCCTGCGTTCGCTAGTTTCGGCACATGCCCGCGGAGCGCTTGTCACGAGCCGAAGCGACACGACTGGCCATCCGCGCCCAGGGCCTGGATCGTCGCCGGCTGCGCTCGGTTCCGGCCCTGCTCGGGCAGTTGGGGGCCGTGCAGCTCGACACCATCTCCACCCTGGCCCGCTCGCACGAGCTCGTCGCCTACGCCCGCCTGGGGGCGGTGCCCCGGGAGCGGGTTGAGGCCACCTACTGGGGACAAGGCCGGGCCTTCGAGTACTGGTCGCACGCGGCCTGCATCCTGCCCATGGAGACTTACCCGCTCTTCGCCTTCAGGCGCCGCGCCATCCGCCCGCTCCGGGAGCGCTGGGGCGCGACCGACGAGGCCGTGCAGGCCGTACGCAGCGCCCTGACCGAGCGGGGACCCTTGACCGCCACCGAGCTGGGCGGCGCCAGGCGTGCAGGTGGCTGGTGGAACCGCTCTGAGAACAAGGACGCCGTGGAGTGGATGCTGGCGGCCGGCGAGGCCGTGTGCATCGACCGCCGCTCGTGGCAACGCGTCTATGACCTGGCGGAACGGGCCATCGAGCTCACTCCCCAACCCGACTGGGTCGACGACGGAGGCGTGCTGGGACCCAGCGATGAGGCCTGCGTTCGGGAATTGCTGGTGCGATCGATGCGCGTCTCGGGCGTCGGCACACTGGCCGACGTCCGAGACGTGCACCGCCTGAGCGGCCTGGGCGGGCCACCGCAACACGCCAAGCCCCAATTGCTGCGCCAGGCACTGCGCGACCTGCTCGATGACGGCAGCCTGGTCCAGGTATCCGTCGAGGGCTTCGACCAACCCTGGTTGGCGGATCCCGGTGCGCTCACGCGCATTCCGCGCAGTGACCGTTCCATCACCACGCTGCTCAGCCCTTTCGACTCATTGGTGTGGTTCCGTGATCGCCTGCAGCGGCTCTTTGATGTCTTCCATCGCATCGAGGCCTACACGCCCAAACACAAGCGCGAGCGCGGTTACTTCGCCATGCCGGTGTTGCACGAGGGACGCATCATCGGTTTCGTCGATCCCGGCCGCGACAAACAGGCCCTGGTGGCGCACAAGATCACCATGTTTGACAACGACATCGAGGGTATGGCGTCGGCGCTGGCCGAGGCCGCCCGCTGGATAGGGCGGAGCAGTGTCCGCGTCGACATCGCACCGACACCGCGCGTGGCCCGTCTGATCAGCACTGCGGCCAACCGCCTGCTCACGCAGTAGCGCTGGGCCTGGGCATCACGGGGTAGCCGGCCAGGGCCGCCGCCGTCACCGCCTGCGTCCTCGAATGCACTCCGAACTTCTCATGGACATGCTTGAGGTAGTTCTTCACCGTGAACTCGGAGAGCGAGAGCCGCGAGGCGATGGCGCGATTGGTGAGTCCCATCGCCACCAAGCCGAGCACCTGTACCTCTCGTGCACTGAGCGGGATCTCGGGGATGATGCCTGCGTCGGTCCTGCCGAATTCCGCACGCAAGGTTGCAGCATCGCAGTCATGCGCCATCACTTCACAGGGGATGGTTTCCAACCACTCCATCCAGCGCGGAACCAGCGGGGTCGGCAGCATGACGACCACCCGGATGGTCGGGGACTGCGAGCGCAGCCGGCGCAAGGGCACCAGCACGTCGTCGCGGCTGCGACCGTCGGCATGCAGCAGCACCATGTCCGGTAGCAGGCGTGCCGCCAGGGGCGGCAGCTGTACCGGGAAACCGGTGCTGGCGATGATGTCGCAGCCCAGGCTGCGCAGACCCTCAATGACGAGCGGCGACGCCGAGACGAGCATGCGCTTGCCTTCGTCGAGCAAGGAAAGTTGTTGCAGTTGTTGCACTTTCATGTCTACCCCCGAACGCAGTGTGCGCGGGGAGGCTCTCGCCTTCCCCGCGCACAGCACGCAATTTCCCCGCACTAGCCGCGCAGCAGCCTCGCAACCTTGGCGGTGGCGCCACTGCCGTGGCGGGACCAACGTCCGCGCTTGGCGGCACGACGCAATTGCTGTTCCAGCGTCTCGCGTGCGCGCTCGAAGGCGATCTCCGCCTTCTCCCCTGCACCCTTGGCGCGGATGGGGGTACTGCGCGTGAAGGCGGCAACCTCAACCTGCCAAGCCTGGGAGGCCTGACGCGGGTTGGCCTCGTGCGTTACCTCGACGTCGAAGCGGGTGATACCGAGACCGAAGCGAGCAAGTGCGGCGGTCTTCTCGCGCACATGTTCAACCCAGAACTCACCGAGTTCGAGATGCCTTCCTCGCACGACCACATCGGGTTGCTGGTTGGCTTCATTGGTGTTCACGTGGAACCTCCTCGTCGTCGACCTGTGACCAACATAACCCCGGGCTGCTCCGGGCAGAAGGGCCTCGCACTAGCGACGCGCCAATGCGAATCCGATGACCTGTAGCCTGCCGGAAGCCCTGATGGCGCGCACGCCCTCGCGCATGGTGGCGCCCGAGGTGATGATGTCGTCAACCACGATCAGGGGACGATTGTGCGGACCATCCCACTGCATGGCGCCCCGCAGATTGCGCTCCCGCTGCAGCCTGCTGAGGCCCGCCTGATCGGCCCTGGGGCGCACTGCACGCAGCTCCTCGCACACCTGGTCACGTGGCAGGACCGCACACAGCGCCGCCGCCAGCACGCGGCCGCCGCGCTGACGCTCGGAGGCGGCCGAGGAGGGAATGGGCACGAAGAGCGCCTGCGGCCAACCTTCGGCCAGCGGCTGCAACCCAGCGGCCAGCCAGGCCTCAACGCGCTGGCGCGCGGCACGGCGTCCCTCCTCCTTCCAGTCGATGATGGTGCGACGTACCGGCCCGGAGAAGGTGAAGCAGGTCAGCACGGGGACGCCCATGCCAATCCACTGCGGGACCGGCACGATGGCAGCGCACTGCTGGCACCAATCGCGGCCGGTGGCACCGCACCCCGAACAGGTAGGCGGCGCCAGCAGGATGGAAGCCAGGTTGAGCATGGGCTGAGTGTCCGCAGGCCCTCCGACAGAGGACGCCC
>JAJXSV010000093.1 GCA_021784375.1 Actinomycetes bacterium
GCAGTAGCGAGGGCGTCTAGTCGCGTCGACTCGCTGAGATCGTTGATGGCACGATCGTGCAATCGATCGTGGGGCCGTACCGAGATGCGTGCGGCAAGGAACGGCGTGTCGTCGACGTAGAAGGTGCCGATCACATCCAGGCCCACTGCCGCACCGACGAACCAGGGCGCGGAGAGCTCGGCGACCGAGCGGGTGGTGCCGATGTCCAGACTGCTGTCGATCACACGTGCCAGATTGCGCCCGAAGACTCGGAGCGCCACCGGCACCTTGCGCTCCCCCACCACTGCTTTCACGGCCAGCCCGGTTTCGATGTTCAGCAGATCGTCGTTGCTGAGCACGGCCACACCGGCTGCCCGATGCACTCCGGCTTCCCGATGCGTCTCGGGCAGCGTGGGGTCGCCGATGAGCACGGGGATACGGGCGGCCCGCATCTGGGAGACGAAACGCTGGCCGGTACCACTGTCGATCACCACCACGTCGTACCCGGCTTGCTGCAGGTCCAGCGCCACCTTGGAGCCCACGGCGCCCAGGCCGATCACCACGATGTGATCACGCATGGCAGTGACACGCTGACGGCCGATGGACTGCGCCAGGCGTCGTGACACCAACGCGTTGGTGAGGAAGGCGGAGGCCGTGTAGACGAGGGTGGCACCCAGCAGCATCATGACGATGGCCCAAGCCCGGAGCGGCGCCGACTGATTGCTGAAATAGAAGTCGCCGAATCCGACGGTGGCGATGGTCTCGGTGGTGAAGTACATGGCGTCCAACAGGCCCATCCGGGATCCGTCGGGCTTCACGAAACTCGTGGTCAGGATGAGGACGGAGATCAGGCCCAAGCCGGCAGTCACGCCCAGCGCGATGCGGAAGGGTCGTTCAATGGCGTCGAGCATGGCACCCAGGCCCTCACGGATCCGCATCCAGGCATGACGACGGCGCGGGCCGGGTGTGACGAGGCGATCCCCGAATCCCGCAGCTCGTAATTCGTCCTCAGTGGCAAGCAGGGTGACGGTGTCACCGGCCTGGGCCTGGCGGTCACGGCTGGGCGTGGTGAGGGTGGTCCCGTTGTGTGCATCCCGGACGGCGATGGGTGCGACATCGCCCCACACGGAGCGCAAGCTGGCAGTGCGCGGTTGCAGCACATTGGTGACGTAGAAACGTCGCCGACCAAGGGTGATGGCGTGAGTGGGACGGTTGGCCGCTGATTCCACGAAAGCGGTGGATGCAAGGTCCGCCACTTCGAGCACGCGACTGGGCTGCGTCACCCGCTCCAGCGCCCGGCCCACATTGCCGTTGGCCATCTGCACGACGACCTTCACCTCGGTGGAGAGCTCCCGCACCAGCAGTGCGATCTCAATATTGTGGAGGTCGTCGTTGGTGGCACAGATGGCCGCGCGTGCGTGGCGGACGTCAACCGACTCGAGCACTTCCATGCTCTGGCCGTAGCCCTGCACGTACTCCACGCCGTAGCGGCGCAGGGTGTCGATCTCCGAGTCCGCCAACTGCGGATCAACCACGACCACACGAGGGTGCACCTTGGCCAGTTGCTTGACGATACGCCGGGCCACACCCTTGAAGCCGAACACGACGATGTGCTGCGACGTTCCCGCCGTCATGGCACCTCCCCGTGGTGGCAGCGTCTGGATCAGTCGTTGCCCTCATCCATGGCCGCGCGATCAAGGGCTGCCGCACCCTCGGAATTGGACTTGGCGATGTCCTCGGCGCCTCCGCCACGCAGCTGCCCGACGAGCTGCACATGGCCGGGGCCGAGCTGCCCCTGGGCCGCGTAGAGCTCGAGCTTCTCGCGGGTGTCGGCGATGTCGAGGTTGCGCATGGTGAGTTGCCCGATGCGATCGGTGGGGCCGAAGGCGGCATCCTCGGTGCGTTCCATGGAGAGCTTGTCCGGGTGGTAGGAGAAGGCCGGGCCCTGGGTGTTGATGATGGAGTAGTCGTCGCCCCGGCGCAGGCGCAGCGTCACCTCACCGGTGACGGCGGACGCCACCCAGCGCTGCAGCGCTTCCCGCAGCATGAGCGACTGCGGATCCAGCCACCGACCTTCGTAGAGCAGGCGACCGAGGCGCCGACCTTCGGCGTGGTAGTTGGCAATGGTGTCCTCGTTGTGGATTGCCGAGAGCAGACGTTCGTAGGCGATGAAGAGCAGGGCCATCCCCGGCGCTTCGTAGATGCCACGACTCTTGGCCTCGATGATGCGGTTCTCGATCTGGTCGGCCATGCCCAGGCCGTGGCGACCGCCGATGCGGTTGGCCATGTCCATGAGCGCCACGGGCCCGAGTTCCTGACCGTTGATGGCGACGGGGCGACCCTGCACGAACTGGATGCGCACGTCCTCGGAGGGGATGTCAACGGAGGAGTCCCAGAAGCGCACGCCCATGATGGGCTCGACGATCTCGATGGAGGCGTCGAGCTGCTCCAGGTTCTTGGCCTCGTGGGTGGCGCCCAGGATGTTGGCGTCCGTGGAGTAGGCCTTCTCGACGCTGTCGCGGTACGGCAGTTGGTGCGCGGTCATCCACTCGGACATCTCCTTGCGACCGCCGAGTTCGCGCACGAAGTCCTCGTCCAGCCAGGGCTTGTAGATGCGCAGCTGGGGATTGGCGAGCAGGCCATAGCGGTAGAAGCGCTCGATGTCGTTGCCCTTGTAGGTGGAACCATCGCCCCAGATGGAGACGTTGTCCTCGAGCATGGCGCGGACGAGCAGGGTGCCGGTGACGGCGCGGCCCAGCGGGGTGGTGTTGTAGTAGTACTTGCCGCCGCTCCGAATGTGGAATGCGCCACACGCGATGGCAGCGAAACCCTCCTCGACCAGGGCCAGCTTGCAGTCCACCAGGCGGGAGAGCTCAGCGCCGTACTGTGCAGCCCGGCCGGGCACGGAATCGATGTCCGGTTCGTCGTATTGGCCCAAATCCGCCGTGTACGTGCAGGGGAACGAACCCTTGGCCCGCATCCAGGCGACGGCCACAGACGTATCCAGGCCACCCGAGAACGCGATGCCGATCCGCTCCCCGACGGGCAATGACGCAAGCACCTTTGACATGCCCGGAGTCTAACCTTCACCTCCGCGCCACCTGGGAATAGGTCCCCGCTCAGACCCGTTACCTAGGATGGAAACACGCACCCGACCACGTATCCCCAAATTCATGAGGTTTCATGTCTCTCCTTGACAGCATCATCACCGACGACGCCGACGACTTCCGTCCCAGTTCCTCGCTCATCGGCACCGAGATCCGCCCCTTCAACGCCACGGCCTACCACGACAACGGTTTCATCGAAATCAGCGAAGCCGATGTGTACGGCAAGTGGTCGATCTTCTTCTTCTACCCGGCCGACTTCACCTTCGTGTGCCCCACCGAGCTCACGGACATGGCGGCCCACTACGACGAGTTCAAGGCACTGGGCGTCGAGGTCTACTCGGTGAGCACCGACACCCACTACGCACACCTCGCGTGGCACTCCTCCTCGCCCATGATCTCCACCATCAAGTTCCCGATGATCGGTGACCCCACCGGCACCATCACCCGCAACTTCGGTGTGATGATCGAGGAAGACGGCCTCGCCGACCGCGGCACCTTCGTGGTCGATCCTGACGGCATCATCCAGGTCCTCGAGATCACCGCGGGCAGCATCGGTCGCTCCGCTGCCGAACTGCTGCGCAAGGTCAAGGCCGCCCAGTACGTTCGCGAGAACCCGGGCGAGGTCTGCCCCGCCAACTGGTCGCAGGGCCATGACACACTGCGCCCCGGCGCAGACATCGTCGGCAAGCTCTGACGCACGCGCCAATGCAGAAAGCCCCAGCAAATGCTGGGGCTTTCTCGCATCTTGGGGCCTAGAGCACCTTGGAGAGGAAGGCCTTGGTACGTGCGTGCTGCGGATTGGTGAGCACGTCGCGAGGGTCACCTGCCTCCACCACCACGCCGCCGTCCATGAAGACGAGTGCGTCGCCGACCTCGCGCGCGAAGCCCATCTCGTGGGTCACGACGATCATGGTCATGCCCTCGTCCGCCAGCTGCCGCATGACGTCGAGCACCTCACCCACCAGTTCGGGATCAAGCGCCGAGGTGGGCTCGTCGAAGAGCATGAGCTTGGGCTGCATGGCCAGGGCACGGGCGATGGCGACGCGCTGCTGCTGGCCGCCCGAGAGTTGCGCGGGGTAGTTCTCCCGCTTGTCCGACAGACCCACGCGGTCGAGCAGCTTGAGCGCACGCTCACGCACCACCGCCTTGGATTCGCCTCTGACGGTGATGGGGGCTTCCATGACGTTCTCGACGACCGTCATGTGCGGGAAGAGATTGAAGCGCTGGAAGACCATGCCGATGCTGCGGCGCTGTTCGGCGACATCCTTTTCACGCATCTCATGCAGCTTGCCGCCGCGCTCGTGATACCCGACCAGCTGACCATCTACCGAGAGCCGACCGGCATCCACCTTCTCCAAATGGTTGATGCAGCGCAGGAAAGTGGACTTGCCGGACCCCGAGGGCCCCACGATGACGAAGACCTCCTTGGGCGCGACCTCGAGGTCGATGCCCTGCAGGACCTCCAGCCGGCCGAACCACTTGTGGACCTGTTCGGCCTTGACCATGGGTGCCGCGCTCATGCGAGCCTCCGGCCGCTGAGGTTGGACAGCACACGCTTGAGCTTCTGGATGGGCGTGGGTGGCAGGTTGCGGGTTGCCCCCTTCGCGTAGTGACGCTCGATGTAGTACTGGCCAACGGTGAGGATGCTGGACATGAAGAGGTACCAGAGGCTGGCCATGATGAGCATGGGCATGACCTGGTAGGTGCGGGTGTAGATGTTCTGCACGTTGAAGAGCAACTCGTAGAACGGCACGTAGGCGACGAGCGAGGTGGTCTTGAGCATGGAGATGGTCTCGTTGCCGAAGGGCGGCACGATGACGCGCATGGCCTGCGGCAGCACGATGCGGCGCAACGTCTGCATCTGGGTGAGACCCAGGGCCGTGGCCGCTTCGCCCTGACCCTCGTCAACCGAGAGGATGCCGGCACGCACGATCTCGGACATGTAGGCGCCTTCGTTGAGGCCCAGTCCGAGCAGGGCCGCCATGACGCTGGGAACCAGATCGAAGGTCTTGTAGGTGAGGAACTCGGGACCGAAGGGGACACCGATGCCGATGGTGGGCAGCAGGGCACCGATATTGGCCCAGAAGAGCAGCTGCACCAGCACGGGGGTACCACGGAAGATCCACACGTAGAGCCAAGCCGCGCCCGACACGATGGGATTGGTGGAAAGCCGCATGACGGCGATGATCACACCCAGCGCCAGGCCGATGGCCATGGCAGCCGCGGTGAGCCAGAGCGTGGTGCGGATGCCCTCGAGCACGCTGGCGTTGAAGGCGTACTTGCCCTGCTCCGACCAGTTGAAGTTGGGCTGGGTGAGGAACATGTTGAGCAGCATCGCCGCGACTACGGCGACACCGGCAACGGCGATCCAACGTCCCGGACGACGCACAGGGACGGCCCGGATTGCCTGGGGCCGCCCCTGCGCGGTGGTGTCAGTGGCCACTGATGGGATCAGGCCGGGTTGATCTCGGACGTCTTGATGGCGCCATCGGTGGCGCCCCACTTCGTCAGGATCGAGTTGTAGGTGCCGTCATCCATGATCGCCTGCACAGCGGCCTGGAAGGCCTTGGCGAGATCGCCCTTGGCCTTGGGGAGCGCGATGCCGTAGGGCGCCGAGCCGTAGACAGAACCGATGAGTGCCAGCTTGCCGCTGGACTGGGCGATGGCGTAGCCGGTGATCGGCGAGTCAGCCAGCATGGCCTCGTCCTTGCCGTTCACGACAGCCGTCGTGGCGTCGGACTGGGCCTGGTACTGATCGATGGTGATGGCGGGCTTGCCGGCCTTCTTGCAGGCGGCGTTGCGGGCGTTGATGTCATCAACCTCGACGGTGCCCTTCTGCACGGCGATCTTGTGGCCGCAGGCGGTGTCGGGGGTGAGCTTGGAGCCCACCGGAGCGGCCCACGAGGTGCCCGCCGTGTAGTACGAGACGAAGTCGACGACCTTCTCGCGATCGGCATTGATGGTGAAGGACGACATGCCACCGTCGTACTTGCCGGAGCCGATGGCGGGGATGATGGAATCGAAGGGCGCATTGACGTATTCGGCCTTGATTCCGAGCTTGGCGACGATCGCATTCATGAGATCGATGTCCATGCCTTCGATGGTCTTGCCATCGGTGCCCACATACTCGTCGGGCGCGTAGCTGGCATCGACGCCGAACAGCATGCTGCCCTTGGCCTTGATGTCGGCCGGCAGCATGTCATTGAGAGAGGCCGAGGTTGCTGACGCGGAGGCCGAGGGGGTGGTGCTGGCGGTGGTGTCGGTGCTGCTGGAGCCGCAGCCGGCGAGGGCGAGTGCCGCGACCGCTGTGATCGCGACGACGCCGAACTTCATGCGCATGAGGAGTCCCTTCCTTGCACAAATCGGGAGGCCGTGATTCTCTCGCATTGCCAGGTCCGTGGGAATAAACCGGGAGACGTAAATCTCATACTTCGGGCGAACGGTAGGTCAGCGTCTGTATGCGTGGGGTCCGATCCGGGCTCATGAGCAGTTCCAGCACCAGGTCCCCGCGCTCCGTGCGCACCTCCCAGCGGGCGTGTGCCGGGGTGCGGGAGTTCACGGAGTGCTCGTCCCGCGTCACGTAGTTGGCCGACAGCCGCGCCACGGCCCGCCGGCGTTCTTCACGCAGTTGGTCCAGATCCAGGTTGTGGGCAAACCAGGTGTCAGCGAGGTCGTCGTTCCACGCGCAGAGCAGGGACTCCGCCACATCCATGGCCTGGCGCGTGACCGGCCACAGCCTGGCGATGGGACGCACGAGCGGCTCCGCTTCGGTCACCAGCGCGCTGCTCACCTGCTCCACAAGCAGGCTCATGGGCGCGTAGGTGCGATTGGAGAGCGCCACCACCCCGTAGCCGGTCGCGGGATGCCAGCGCATGTGCGACCCGAACCCCGGGTAGCCCCCGCTGTGCTGGACGAAGCGCCCCAACTGTGAGTGCTCCTCGGCACTGACCCCGAAGCCGTAGGACACCGACGACGCGGACACCTCGGGCTCGGTGCGCACCACCAGGCGCTGGAAACTGTAGGGCTGCTGCTGCTCACGACGGCTGCTCGCCGCCAGGGGGTGGGGCTCCTGGGGGTGGTTGAACGCGCTCAGGAAACCATTGACCCATGTGCTGAGATCGCGCACCGAGCTGTGCAGGCCGCCCATCGGTGAGAAGGCGCCGGGCACCATCTGCGCTTCCTCGCGCAGCCCGCCTGCGCCCGACGCGTAGCCGATGGCCGCCACCGCCGGGTCGAGTTCGCGGTAGTCGTAGCGCGTGGACGGCATGCCGAGGGGACGGAGCAGTTCCTCTTCCACGAACTCCGTATAGCTGCCACCGGCAATGCCGGCGATGATGCGCCCCAGCAGGGCATACCCGAGGTTGGAGTACTCGAAACCCTCGCGGGGTCCGTGAATCCGGGAGAGGCCGGCCCGCACCATGGCGTCGAAGTCATCCAGTGGAGTGGGCTCATGGCGGTCACCCCAGGGATCATCGGTTGGGAAGCCGCCATTCATGGTGAGCAGGTCCCGAATGGTCGTGACCTCGTCGTCGAAGCCCGCGAAGTGCGAGCGCACGGTGTCGTCAAGCCGCAACTGCCCGCGATCGCGCAGCAGCAGCACAGCCGCCGCCGTGAAGCTCTTGGTCATGGAGGCGATGCGGTAGACGCTGTCCGCATCCGGCGAACGCTTGGCACCGAGCTGCAGGGTG
>JAJXSV010000094.1:0-5315 GCA_021784375.1 Actinomycetes bacterium
TCTCGTTGCCATCCACCGCGGAGACCTCAGCGTTCACAATCAGGCGCACTCCGGCCTCGCGCACCATGTCCACCGTGCTGGCATGGGCGCGGAAGGCGTCACGGCGATGCACGATGGCGATGGACTTGGCAATGTCCCGCAGGCTCCAGGCCCAGTCGAAGGCGGAATCGCCACCGCCGACAATGACGACGTCCTTGCCCGCGTGTTCCTGCAGTGAAGGTACGAAGTAGACCATGCCCTTGCCCGCCCACTGACCTCCCGTGGGCAGGGGTCGCGGGGTGAAGGAGCCGATCCCGCCGGCGATGATGACCGCCTTGGCCCGCACGACGTCACCGGTGTCACACGTGAGGACGACTTGCTCGTCGTTGCTGACGAGGCTCATGACCTTACGTTCCAGCTGGTAGGTGGGGTTGTAGGCGCCGGCCTGCTGGGCCAGGTTGTTGACCAGATCGCGACCGCGAATGGCAGGAATGCCGGCGATGTCGAAGATCTCCTTCTCCGGATACATCGCCGTCACCTGACCGCCCAGCTCGGGCAGCACGTCGATCACCACCACGGAGAAACCGCGGAAACCGGCGTAGTACGCAGCAAAAAGGCCGGCGGGGCCGGCACCGATGATCGCGAGGTCAGCTGTGTGATCGGACATGCGCTGAAGGCTAACGGCCGGCCTCAGAGGAGCAAGGGCCATTAGCATCCCGCCATGACGAACCTCGCCCAAGAGTCCGGATTTCCCGACGACGTGTTCGGCGATGTCGTGACCGCCAACGTCGAGTACGCGCGCCGTTTCGAGGATGCGCACCTCACCGGCAAGGCGCTGCAAGGGCTCGCCATCATCACCTGTATCGACTCCCGGATCGAGCCGCTGGCCATCGTCGGCATGCGTCCGGGTGATGTGAAGATCATCCGCAACGCCGGTGCCCGAGTCACCGAGGACGTGCTGCGCACCCTGGTCCTCGCCACCCATCTGCTCGGAGTTCGGCGCGTCCTGGTCATGCCGCATACCGATTGCCGCATGACCTCCGGTACCGAGGCCGAAGTGCATGCCCAGATCCTTGCCGCGTCGGGCATGGACACCCGTTCCATCGAGATCCGTACCGATCGGGATCAGGTGCAGGCACTGCGCACTGACCTCACCCGTATCCGGGCCTTCCCCCTGCTGCGGCCAGGTGTTGCGGTCGCCGGTGCCATCTACGACGTGACGTCCGGATTGCTGCAGCCCTTCCGCGGTTGACCTCGACACACAGCTCTATGGACTAGCCATAGACCCACAGGGCCGTGGTCGTGACACGAACCTGCCGCTTCCAACTGTCAGCGTTTGCTGGTCGGAAGGAACCAGTGCATGGAGCGGAGCGACGCCTCGCTGGGCGCCTTCCTCTCGCTGCTTGCCGCGCAGCCGCGCCCCTCCACCGTGGCCCGCGCCATTGTCCGTGGCCCGCTGCGTGCCCTCGATGCGGATCTCGTCATGGTCCACGGCTCGCGCGAGCAGGGTCTCGATCTCAAGGCCCAACTGGGGCTCACGCCTCCGCAACGTCGGCTCTGTGCCCGACTTCCGCTGAGTGCCGCCACAGCGCAGGCAGCGGCCTTCTCGAGCGCTCGCGAACGATTTCTTGAGGGCGGCACGCTCACCGCGGATTTCCCACTCATGCACCCACTGCAGCTTCCGGACGCGGGCGAGTACCTCTTCCTTCCCCTCCTGGCGGCGGCCCAACCCATCGGGGTGCTTTCGCTGCACTCTCCCCTGCCCATTGCGCGCAGCTGGGAAGTTCGCGAGGCCTCGAACGTGGTGGCTTCAGCCATCAGCTTGTGGCTGCTTGCCCAGGCCCCCGAGGACGGACTCACCCCACCGCAGGAAGCACGCCTGCAACTCACCGCCCGTCAGCAGCGGGTTCTGGCGGCCTTGCGTGAGGGCCTGCCCAACGCGGCCATCGCCTCCGATCTTGGCTTCTCCGTGGGCACCATCAAGGCCGACATCACGGCCATGTCCGCACTCTTCGACGCCGTCGGGCGCAAGGATCTCGTACGCAAGGCGGCGCGCGCCGGCTTCTAGTCCCTAGACGTCGATGCGGTCGCGATCCAGTGTGGCTGCACCCTGCACAATGAATTCCTTGCGCGGCGCCACTTCGGAACCCATGAGCAGATCGAACACCATCTCGGCGGCATGCACATCGGACATGGTGATGCGACGCAGGGTACGGGTGCGCGGATCCATGGTGGTCTCGCGCAACTGCTGGGAATCCATCTCGCCGAGACCTTTGTAGCGCTGCACCGGGTCACGCCAGCGCCGACCGGCTGCCTTCAGGCTCTTCAAGCTTTCACGCATCTCGGCATCCGAGTAGGTGTAACGAACCTCCGCAGGGGTGCGGCCCGAGGCCATCACATCGATACGGTGCAGCGGTGGCACCGCCGCGAACACCCGACCGTTCTCCAGCAACGGTCGCATGTAGCGGTGGATAAGCGTGAGCAGCAGGGTGCGGATGTGCGCGCCGTCGACATCGGCGTCCGACATCAGGATGATCTTCTGGTAGCGGGCCTGCTCCAAGTCGAAGGTGCGTCCGGAGCCGGCACCGATGACCTGGATGATGGACGCGCATTCCGCGTTCTTCAGCATGTCGGCGAGCGAGGACTTCTGCACATTCAGGATCTTGCCGCGGATGGGAAGGATGGCCTGGAACTCGGAGTTCCGAGCATCCTTGGCGGTGCCGAGCGCACTGTCACCCTCCACGATGAACAGCTCAGTTTTCGCCACATCATCCGAGCGGCAGTCACGCAACTTGGCCGGCAATGCCGATGATTCCAGTGCCGTCTTGCGGCGCTGCACATCACGATGGGCGCGGGCGGTGACGCGAGTGCGCATGGCACTCGCGACCTTCTCCAGTGCCAGCTTGGTGGCCTGCTTGTCGCCGCGAGGAGGCGTCGTAAACCAGTTGGTGAGCTCACGCTGCACCACATTGGTCACGATTCGAGTAGCCGACGGCGTGCCCAGCACCTCCTTGGTCTGACCTTCGAACTGCGGCTCGGGTAGGCGCACGGTGACGACCGCAACCATGCCCTCAAGCACATCGTCCTTGATGACGTTCTCCTCGGAGGCGCGGAGCGTGCGTTGGGCACGCAACTGCTCATTCAGCACTTTCGTGATGGCGCGCTCGAACCCGGTGAGGTGCGTGCCGCCCTTGGGTGTGGCGATGATGTTCACGAAAGAACGCACATCGGTGTCGTAACCGGTGCCCCAGCGCAGGGCGATGTCAACGAGCATCTCGCGCTCGACCTCGCGGGGCGTCATGTGCCCGTTCTCGTCGAGCATGGGGACGGTCTCATGGAAGTGCCCGGAGCCGGTCAAGCGGATGACACCCGTGACGGGTGCGTCCTTGCCCAGGTGCTCGCAGTAGGACGCAATTCCGCCCGCGTATTGGAACACTTCCGGCTCGTCGCTGCTGTTCTCGCGCCAGTCGAGAAGATTGATGGCGAGGCCGGGCACCAGAAAGGCAGTCTGACGCGCTCGATCACGCAGGGCCTCAAGGTCCAGTGCGGCGCTGGGATCGAAAATCTGCCGGTCCGCCCAATAGCGAATGCGCGTGCCGTTGACGCCCTTCTTGGCGCGTCCCGTGACACGCAGGCCCGACTGCTTGGTGAATTCGCTGTCCGGGGTCGCGCCCTCGAAGATGCCGGGCGTCCCACGTCGGAAGGACATGACGTGCACTTTGCCATCACGATCCACCTCCACGTCGAGTCGCTCCGAAAGGGCGTTCACGACCGAAGCACCGACACCATGCAGGCCTCCCGATGCGGCGTAGGAACCGCCACCGAACTTGCCGCCTGCATGCAACTTGGTCATGACCAACTCGACACCGGTGAGCTTGGTCTTCTTCTCGACATCAACGGGGATACCGCGGCCGTCATCACGAACTTCCACGGAACCGTCCGGATGCAGGATGACATCGATGCGCTTGGCAAAACCGACGAGCGCCTCATCCACCGCATTGTCGACGATCTCCCACAGGCAGTGCATGAGGCCGCGGCTGTCGGTCGACCCGATGTACATGCCGGGCCGCTTCCGCACTGCGTCCAGGCCCTCGAGTACGGCGAGATGCTTGGCCGAGTAGTCCCCCGGGTCATTCGCCTTTGCGCGCGCCACTGCCTGCCCTTCGCTCGCTCATGGGTGTGTGCCCTGAGGATAGACAGAATTCGCTGTGACTCCTGCCCAGACGACACGCCGAGTTGGCGGGGAATAACCCCACACGGGAGAATGTTGATGAGAATACGAATTGGAGGTGCCCATGACGACCACCATTGCCGCGACACCGCTGACGGCGTCTGATCGCTGCGACCGCTGCAACGCACAGGCGTATGTTCGTGTGGTGCTGAACGCCGGCAGCGAATTGCTGTTCTGCGCGCATCACTATTCGAAGTTCTCCGCCGGCTTGCAGGCTTCCGCCCGCGAGATCCAGGACGAGACCTACAAGCTCAGCGTCAAGGAGTTCTGACCCACGAGACGCATGAGGGGCCGCCGTATGACTACGGCGGCCCTTCTGCATTCTGCGGGAGTTCCTCACTCAGTCCAAGTGTTCACGTTCGTTCAACTTGGACGTCGCTCCGAAATCACGAACGCCTGCGGCGCTCGCGTTTCCTCGCTCAGTCCAAGTAGTCCCGCAGGACCTGGGAACGTGAGGGGTGGCGCAACTTGGCCATGGTCTTGCTCTCGATCTGCCGGATGCGCTCGCGCGTCACCCCGTAGACCTTGCCGATCTCATCCAGCGTCTTGGGCTGGCCGTCAGTGAGGCCGAAACGCATCCGCACCACGCCCGCTTCACGCTCGCTCAGGGTGTCCAGCACGCCTTCGAGTTGCTCCTGCAACAGTGTGAACGACACCGCGTCCGAAGGCACGATGGCCTCGGAATCCTCGATCAGATCACCGAATTCGCTGTCGCCCTCTTCACCCAGCGGCGTGTGCAGCGAAATCGGTTCGCGGCCGTACTTCTGAACCTCGACCACCTTCTCGGGCGTCATATCCAGTTCGCGGGCAAGTTCCTCGGGTGTGGGTTCCCGACCGAGATCCTGCAGCATCTGCCGTTGCACACGGGCCAACTTGTTGATGACCTCGACCATGTGCACCGGGATGCGGATGGTGCGCGCCTGGTCGGCCATGGCGCGTGTGATGGCCTGACGGATCCACCAGGTGGCGTAGGTGGAGAACTTGTAGCCCTTGGTGTAGTCGAACTTCTCCACCGCGCGAATGAGCCCCAGATTGCCTTCCTGGATGAGGTCGAGGAAGAGCATGCCGCGACCGGTGTAGCGCTTGGCGAGCGACACCACGAGCC
>JAJXSV010000094.1:5325-7636 GCA_021784375.1 Actinomycetes bacterium
AGCCGCAGATTGGCCTCCAGCAGATGGTCCTTGGCACGCCGACCCACATTGATCACCTTGCCCAGGCAACGGTCGCATGCGAGCACATCGTCGTAGGCCTTGCTCTTGACGATGACGTAAGAGGTCATGGGCGGCAGGCCGCAGATGCTGCACAGCACCTTCTTCTTCACACCAGCCATGGGGATCATGGCGGTGTCGCGGAGTTCCTCCGCGAAGAGACCGGCCTCCACCTGCTTGGCCAACTCCACTTCGAGCTCGGCATTGAGCAGCGCAACCTTGCCGATCTGCTTCAGGTAGTCCTTGACCGGGTCGGCGGTGGCGCCGGCCTGGTGCACCGTCTGCACGGGCTCGTCCGTGTCGTCGACATCGGAGATGACGAAACCCTCGTCTTCAGCCGCCTCAGCGGGGGCGGCCTCCTCGACCTCCTCCTGCTTCACCTCCGCCAGATCCTCAGCCAGCTCGGCCTCCAACTCGGTCTCGAGCGCACCCGCGGCCTCGAGGTCGATGTCCTCCTCCAGAACTGCTTCCAAATCCTCCACCGGCAGGTCCACGACCACGGCCTCATCGAGTTCCACGACCTTGGCCGCACCTCGCTTGGGCTTGGATTCAACCGCAGGCGCGGCGACCGCGCCCCGCTTGAGGGGCTTCTCCTTGACCGCGACGTCCTCCGCGATCTCCAGTTTCTTGGGCTTGGCAGGAGCCGCAGCCTTCTTGACCGCCGGCGTGGACTTCACGGCAGGCTTGGCCGCGGCTGCAACCTTCTTGGCAGGGGCGGCCTTCTTGGCGGGCGTCGCCTTCTTGGCCGGAGCGGCCTTCTTGACGGGCACAGCCTTCTTAGCAGTTGCCACCGGGTTCCCTTCGCATGAGGAAGGCCCGTGTCAAGCGTCAAGGACGCGACCGGGCGATCGCTGCCTATTCTGCCACGGGCCGGACCATGGTTGTGCACAGGACCCGATCGGGCCATGGCATCCACAGTTCCATGGTCCATAACGTCCCACGGCGTGAAGCCATTCCTGCTCGCCCTAGTGCTCGTGCTGGCCGCTATGGGACCCGCCGCCGGCGCTGAGGTGGTCGCCAACGACGTCAGCGACAGCTACGAGATCTCCGGAGCCGTGCTGCTCAACTCCAGCTTTGTCGAAGCGGCAGCAGCCACCTCCTGCGACAACTGCCATTGGCGGGTGATCCGCATCTGCACGGGTGGCAGCCTCGAGGACCGGCCGGCCTGCCGTGGCGCCTCATGCGAAATCACCAGTCAACTGGCGGAGGTGTGGAGGGCAGACGCCGTCAGCAGGCCGCCTCTGGGCGATCCGCTGTGGACCTTTCGGGGCACCATCTGCCTCACCGAGCCCCCGGTCCCCATGGCCTCCCTGAGTGGCGGCGTCCACGACCTGGCCTTGCGCGCACTTCCCGTGCTGGCGCCAGGCAGCCAGCCGGCGAGCAGCACCCTGACCGGCCTGCCCACCTATTTCCGCACCGGCCAACCCGCGTCCTTCGTAGCCGCCCCAGCCACCGTCGGCGCCGTCGAGGTCATCGTCTTCGCCCAACCCTCGTGGAGCTGGGATTTCGGTCATGGGCCCATGCTCACCACCACTGATCCCGGGGGCGTGTACCCCGCCGGCCGCGTGCGCCACACCTATCCCAAGCGGGGACTCTTCCGCGTTCGCGTCACCTGCACCTGGCGAGCCACCTACAGCGCGCACGGCCTCACCAACCTGCCCATCGATGGCGTCATCACGCAGTCGGCGGCATTCGACCTGCGTGTTCGCGAGGCACGCCGATACCTACACAACAAAGGAGTATGAAGTGTTCCCCAACGAACCACGCAGCGCGATCGCCGAGCTGCCCTACCTGCTCGATGCCACGCCCGTGGACACGCTCATGATGATCGGGCTCGACGCAGATGGGGTGATCCAGCGCCAGGGCGTGTTCTCCACCGCCATGGCCCGACCGCTGGACGAGCCCATGCTGGCGAGTTCACTCTGGCCGCCGCACATCTGCTTTGCGGCCGTGGTCAATTTCAGCGATCGCCCGGGGCTCGACCTCACGCCGCTTGTCGATGCCTTCACCTACCAAGGGCGCACCGTGCTGCATGCGCTTTGGGCTGGCACCCATCGCTGGCGCTCCTTCACCTGCGAGACCGACGGCTGTTGCAGCGCGCGCGGCAATCGCTACGCGGGCCATGCCAATGGCCATGACGACTTCGATCCCCTGCCCGAACGACCGGAACCGGCAACCATCTGGCGCCGAGCACGCTGGGATGAATGGCAACAGGCCATCGTCGACACCGATCGCGGCTTGCTGGTTGATTCCG
>JAJXSV010000095.1 GCA_021784375.1 Actinomycetes bacterium
ATCCAGCAGCTGCTGCATGTGACGCATGACGGTCCCACGCCGATCACCGGCTGGGCCGCCTATCGCATCCCTGCCGGACCCGCATCCGCCATGCTGGTGATCGAGCAGGTGGAGCCGGTCGCCACCCTGGACGAGCACGCGAAGATCAACCAGGTGCTCGCCTTCCTCGCCATCGAGGTCCAGCGCCTGCAGTCCGTGCGCGAGACCGCGCGCCGCTACGCCGCCGAACTCTTCGACCTCATCGATGCGGGCAGCGACCAGTTCTCGGCCACCGCGGCGCGCCTGCGCTCACTGGGCTTCGTGACCAACCAGCCGCTGGTGGCGGCCTGTGTGGAACTGCCCGCGTCGAACGTGGAGAACGGCATCGTGCTCGTGGAATCGTGGCTCGACGCGCGCCGACAGTCGAGCATCGCCGCGGTGAAGACCAATCAGGTGCTCGTCCTGTTGGCGGTCCCCGCCCACACCGACCTCACCGCACTCGCGGCCAGCCTGCACCGGGCCCTGGGCTCGCGCTACTTCGTGGGCGTGGGCATGACCGCTTCCGATTGGCACCGCCTGCGTGACAGCGTCGTCGAGGCTCGACATGCATGCCGCTTCGCACTCCGCCGCCGTGACGTCGGCTACGCCGCCCACGATGCCCTGGCCTCGCATGCGGTCCTGCTCGCCATGCAGCCCGATCCGGCGCTCTCGCACTTCGAGGAAGCGCTCCTGCAGACCTTGTCGAACTACGACGCGAGCAACCACGCCGACCTGGTCGCCACCCTGGAGACCTTCCTCTCCTCGGGCGGCCATTACCGGGAGACGGCCGACCTGCTGCACGTCCACGTGAACACCCTGCGCCAGCGGCTGTCGCGCATCTCGGCGCTCACCGGGCGCGACCTCACACGCATGGACGACCGCGTGGACTTCTGGCTGGCACTCCAGGCACGCGACCTGCGGGCGGAGAATGCGCGTTCGAGCCCCAATGGATGAACCTCCACCAGCGATCATGGAAGTGTGGAAGGTCACACACTTCCGGGTCGGGTCGAAGGGCCCCAAACTCGGCCCTTAATCGACCCAATGTGGGTCACATCACACGGAGGCGGAACCCATGAATACCCTGACCGAACGACCCCAACTGCTCCGGCTGCCGAATGGCGAGCATGTGACACCGACCTTCTCCGTGGCCGAGATGACCCGTCGCATCACCATGCTGCGCACCCTGCTCACGGAGCTCGACCTCGACGCCGTGCTCTTCACGAGCTACCACAACATCAACTACTACGCGGACCTGCTCTACTGCTCCTTCGGGCGCAACTACGGGCTCGTCGTGACGCCCACCGACCAGGTCTCGATCACCGCGAACATCGACTACGGCCTGGGCCACCGCCGCACCTTCGGCGACAACATCGTCTACACCGACTGGCAGCGTGACAACTACTTCCGCGCCGTCCGTGAGGTGGTCCCGGCCTCGGCCAAGCGTGTCGGCATCGAGTTCGACCACATGAACCTGGCGAACCGCGCCAAGCTCGAGGCAGCGCTCCCCGGCGTCGTGCTCGTCGACGTGGCGCCCGGCACCATGCGTCGCCGCATGATCAAGTCCGCCGAGGAGATCTCCATCATCCGCAGTGGCGCCCGCACCGCCGACATCGGTGGCGCCGCCATCGCTGCCGCCATCGCGGAGAATGTCCCCGAGTACGAAGTGGCGCTCGCCGGCACCCAGGCCATGGTCCGTGAGATCGCGCGTGCCTACCCCAACGCCGAGCTCCAGGACACCTGGGTCTGGTTCCAGTCCGGCCTCAACACCGATGGCGCACACAATGCTGTGACCAGCCGCCGCGTGCAGAAGGGCGACATCCTCAGCCTCAACTGCTTCCCCATGATCTCCGGCTACTACACCGCGCTCGAGCGCACGCTCTTCTACGATCACGTCGACGAGGACTCCCTGCGCTACTGGAACATCAACGTCGAGGTGCATCGTCGTGGCCTGGAGCTCATCAAGCCCGGAGCACGCTGCAGCGACATCGCCAATGAGCTCAACCAGATCTTCGACAGCTACGGCCTGCTCGAGAACCGGACCTTCGGCTACGGCCACAGCTTCGGCGTGCTCTCGCACTACTACGGGCGTGAGGCCGGCCTCGAGCTGCGCGAGGACATCGACACCGTGCTGGAGCCCGGCATGGTCATCTCGATGGAGCCGATGATCACCATCCCCGATGGCCAGCCCGGCGCCGGCGGCTACCGCGAGCACGACATCCTGCTGGTGGGTGCGGACTCCGTCGAGAACATCACGAAGTTCCCCTTCGGCCCCGAGCACAACGTCATCAGGAACTGAGGTACGTATGTCCATTGAAGTCATCGCCGCCAGTCAGCGCGAGAACGAGGCGGCCCAGCCGGAGATCGCACTCGAGATCAAGCACGACTACTCGTCGAGCTCGGACGGCATCGTCCCGGCGCACGCCCGTCGTGGCACCTGGTCGCACCACGTCCCGCTGTGGATCACGCTCTATGCGGGCTTCTCGTACATGACGCTGGGCTCGGAGCTGTACTCCTTCGGCTACGGCCTGCACCAGATGCTCGTGATCGTGCTGGTGAGCAGCCTCTGCTACCTCGCCTATGCGATCCCTGCCGCGTACCTCGGCGCCGTCCGTGGACAGACCCATGCACTCATGGGCCGCTCCATCTTCGGTGTCGTCGGCTCCTCGATCATCTCGGTGTTCGTGCTCGTGGCACCGATCGGCTGGGTGGGCTACCAGGCCAACACCCTGGCGGCGATCTGGAACGCGCTCTACGGCTGGGGGCCGGTGCTCTGGATCGGTGTGGCCATCGCCGTCGTGGGCATCACGAACAACGTGCTCGGATTCACCGGCATCTCCGCGTTCGCTCGCTACGTGGCCGGCCCGGTCACCGTCGTGTGGGTCGCCTACATGGTGATCAAGGCCTTCATGGACACGAGCGGGACCGTCCTCAGCTCGACCGCACCGCACACCGTCGCCAGTCCCATGGCGCTCGGAATCATCGCCGCCCTCGGGTTCGCGACCTACGGCAATGAGCCGGACCTGTTCCGCTACTCCAAGCCGCAGGTCAAGGCCGTGGTGCCCCCGCTGGTTGCCGGTCTGTTCATCGGCCAGATCCTGTTCCCGCTGGCCGGCTGGGTGATCGCAGCGCGCATCAAGAGCGGCGACTTCGGCGCCGGCTTCACCGAGGCCGTCACCTTCTCCCTGTTCGGCCTGTCGCTGCTTGCCTTCCTGTTGGCATCCGCCACGCAGATCGCCGTCAACGACGCCAACTACTACGAGTCCCTGAACGCCGGACAGAACCTCTTCGGTGGCTGGTCCAAGTGGAAGCGCATCTACACCTGCGCCTTCATCACCGTCATCGGCGCGTTCATGGCCTGGTGGGTCCCGCAGAACACGACGAACTTCTTCCGCGTGACGACCTGGCTGGCGGTCACCGTGCCCACGGCGACCATCATCATGTACGTCGACCAGCTGCTCCTGCCGCGCCTGCTCAAGGGCTACCGCCGATCCATCGAGGTGGTTCCGTCCTGGGAGCAGACGGCGAAGGGCAACTGGCCTGGCATCGTGGCACTGCTCGTCGGCGTGGTGTTCGGCGCCTACGGCAGCGGCGTGTTCCCCGGTCAGGACGGCAGTCCACTCAACGGGTGGGGCATCGTCCCGGTCGAGGCCTGGATCCTCTCGGCGTGCCTGTACATGGCCCTGGTCTCGTACACGTGGAAGCGCCCGAACGGCAAGCAGATGCTCGGCTTCCCCGCGACCGCGCTCGACGTGGCGGAACCGGCGAGCGTGACGGCGGCATTGTGAGTCGAAGCAGCCGATACTCCGACCTCACCTGGCCGGAGGTCCGCGAGGCGGCCGATCGGGGTGCCCTCATCGGCATCCCGATCGGGGCCACGGAGCAGCACGGGCCCCATCTGCCGCTCAGCACGGACGTCCTCATCCCGGAGGCCATGGCCCTCGAGGTGGCAGGGCGACTGGACATGCTGGTGGCGCCGCCCATCGTCTTCGGCAATCGCTCCCGGCCCCTGGCCGGGGGCGGCGAGGGCTTCCCCGGCACCATCAGCGTGAGCGCGGTCGCGTTCATGCAGCACCTCGAGGATGTGATCGCCGCCTTCGCCAAGAGCGGCTTCCGCAGGATCGTGCTCATGAACTGGCACTACGAGAACTCGAACTTCGTGTACGAGGCGGCGGTGGTCGCCCGTGAGCGCTGCGGCAGGCCGGATCTCCGCATCATGGTGTGCGAGGCCACCTTCGCCGGGATCTCCGACGCGGTCGTCGAGACACTGTTCGGGGACGAGTTCCCGGGTTGGGACGTGGAGCATGCGGCGGTGCTCGAGACCTCGATCCTCCTGCACCTGCGGCCGGACCTGGTGCTCATGGATCGGGCCGTGGACGATGAGGCAGCCCGGCACCCTTCGTACGACGTGGTGCCACCGCCTCGCGACTTCGTGACCGCCAGTGGGGCGCTCTGGAAGGCGACCCGCGCCACCACCGCCAAGGGTGAGGTGGTCTGGAAGGACATCGTCGATCGCATCACCCTGGCCATCGACTTCGAGTTGGGCGTGGAACGCGAGACCGCGCCGGGCTACTGAGGGGATCCGCTCGCGGGTCCACCCTCTCCCATGGCGACGCCCACGCGGCTGTCGCCCGCAGGACTGCTCATGAGGGGCGCTACGTCGTCCCGTTGCCCCTCATGAGCGTCCGCCCCGTCCTGCGATCTAGTTCACAATTCCGTCACCGAACCCGCTGCGCCCGCCATCGGGCGACGGCCTGCGGGTGAGCGGTTCGGCGTCCTCGCGGGTTCGGGTCGCGCTCCTACGCTTGCGGCATGTCGCAATCCGGCGAAGGTGATCTGGCCGCGTTCTCGACGGCCCTGCAGGCGCTCTTTGAGCAAGGAACCGAAGACGAGCAGCGCCTCGCCAGGTGGTTCATGCACAAGCTGGCGATGATCGACTTCCAGCACGTGAACCCACCCTCGCTCGCCGATGCCATCCGGCAGATCCACGCGCTCGGAGCGCAGCGGGCGTCAGCCTCCGCGCACGTCCGCGTGGTCTCGGGGGCGGCCACGACGCTCCTCCTGATCGTCACTGACGACATGTCGTTCCTCGTCGACTCCGTGACGACGGCCTTGGCCGCTGCCGGCCGTGTCGTGCAGTCGATGCTCCACCCGCAGCTCGCCATCCAGCGCGACGCCGAGGGCAGGCTCGTGCAGGTCCTCGACCTCTGGGTAGACGAGGTGCTGCCTGCCGACGCTCGCGCCGAGTCGTGGATGATCATCAACGTCAAGCCCTCCCGAGCCAGCGGGGACGATGCGGCCCTCAAGGGCCTGGTCGAAGGCGTGCTCCACGACGTGCGCGTCGCCAATGAGGACTGGCACCCCATGATGAAGAAGGCGTCATCCATCATGGCGACCCTGCGCCGCACGCCGCCCATCGGGCCGGCCGGGGACGATGTGCTCGAGACCATCGACCTCCTGCAGTGGTTGCTGGACGACAACTTCACCTTCCTCGGCTATCGCGAGTACGAAATTGCGGGCGAGGGCGGTGCACGCGCCCTGCGCCCGGTGGCGGCGAGCGGCTTGGGGATCCTGCGGCTGGAGGCCGATCAGGTCCCGGCGCACACGCATCCGCTGGCGGAGATGCCGATCGCGGTGCGCAGCTCCGCGCTGGACTCGCGCATGCTCATCGTGAACAAGTCCAGCTCGCGGTCGCCCGTCCACCGGCGCGGATACATGGACCTCATCGGCATCAAGACCTTCGACGAGCACGGCGACGTGGTGGGCGAGCACCGCTTCCTCGGCCTCTTCACCTCCGAGGCGTACGCGGCGAGCGTGCATGGGATCCCCTTGGTGCGGAAGCGTGTGCAGGCCGTGATGGATGCCCTGGACCTGGTCCCCGACTCGCATTCGGCCCGCGATCTCCTGCAGTTCCTCGAGACCTACCCGCGCGATGAACTCTTCCAGACCCACACGGCGCAACTGGTGCGCGTCGCTTCCGCTGCTGGACAGCTGCGCGCGCTCCGGCAGACCCGGCTCTTCGTGCGCTACGACGACTACGGTCGGTTCGTCTCCTGCCTGGTGTACCTGCCGCGCGATCGCTACAACACCGCCGTTCGCACCCGGCTGGACCAGCTGCTGCGCACCGCCTTCAACGCGACAGGCAGTGAGTACACGGCCCTGGTGACCGAGTCCCTGTTGGCACGCGTGCACTTCGTCATGCAGGTGTCGCCCGGCACTGACCTCGGGGTGGTGGACCTAGCGGCACTCGAACTGCGGGTCACCGATGCCACCAAGAGCTGGGACGATCACTGGGTCGACGTGGTGACCGACCGCCTGGACGAGCAGGCGGCCCAGATCCTCATCGACGACTTCGCGGGCGCCTTCCCGGAGGCCTACAAGGAGGACTTCGACGCGGACGAGGCCTTCGCCGACGCGACCAGCCTGCAGGCCCTACAGGGCGATGAGATCGGCCTGCGTTGGCTGGACGACCCGACCCGTCAGGGTGCCATCCAGTTCAAGGTCAACCGAGTGGGCGACGAGATCTCGGTTTCCCGGCTGCTGCCTGTGATGCAGCACATGGGACTCGAGGTGATAGCCGAACGCCCGTACTCGATCGAGCGTGCCGCCGGCAACGCCTGGGTGCTCGACTTCGACGTGCGCCTGCTCGACGGCCACCTTCCGGCACGCGAGACGCTGCCCGAGCGGGCCTCGGAGACCTTCCGTGCAGCCTGGATGGGACTCTGCGAGGACGATCGCTACAACGCGCTGGTTCCCCTGGCCGGTCTCGACTGGCGTGAGGCAGCGATCCTCCGTGCCTACGGCCACTACCTGAAGCAGATCGGTGTGAGCTTCGGACAGGGATTCCTGCAGTCCGTGCTCGCGTCCAACGCGGTCATCGCCCGCCATCTCGTCGACCTGTTCAAGGCCCGCCTCGACCCGGCCTTCGAGGGTGATCGTGCCGCGCGCGAGGCTGAGTTGACCGTCCTCATGCAGCAGGAGCTCGACGCCGTCAAGAGCCTCGATCAGGACCGCGTGCTGCGCTCCTTCCTGTCGGTCATCCGTGCGACCCTGCGCACCAACGTGTTCCTCGGTACCCGGGACGGCGGGGCTCCACGTTCGATGTCGTTCAAGTTGGACGCCCGTGCCATACCGGACGTGCCGCTGCCGCGTCCCAAGTACGAGGTCTGGGTGTGCTCGCCGCGCGTCGAGGGCGTGCACCTGCGCTTCGGCGACGTCGCCCGCGGTGGATTGCGCTGGAGCGATCGCAGCGAGGACTTCCGCACCGAGATCCTGGGCCTGGTGAAGGCGCAGGAGGTGAAGAACGCGGTCATCGTGCCCGTGGGGGCGAAGGGCGGCTTCGTGCCCGCGCACCTGCCCGATCCCGCGGTCGATCGCGCGGCCTGGTTCGCGGAGGGGCAGGCCTCCTATCGCGAGTACCTGTCGTCACTGCTCGACCTGACGGACAACCTGGTCGACGGCGCGGTGGTGCCGCCAGCGGGTGTCATCCGCCACGACGGGGACGACCCCTACCTGGTGGTCGCGGCCGACAAGGGCACTGCCACCTTCTCCGACCTGGCCAATGC
>JAJXSV010000096.1 GCA_021784375.1 Actinomycetes bacterium
ACGCCATGGGAGACAGGCAGGGTCCATTGACCCGGCCCGGCAACATTGTCATCACTTGCCATGGAGGCGTGTCAGCAGCCTCCGGGACCGGGTTGCGGCTGCTATCGAGCGCGCAGCATGTGCTGGCTCATCCACAGCAGGTCGGCCTTGAGTTCCATGGAGAAGGCACCGTAGTTGTGGCCGCCGACCTGGAAGAGGACGGTCTTGAGCACCGTGGGTGGTTGCGGGTGTGCGAGTGCCTTGAAGATGTTGCCCGCCTGGCGATCCTGCACGCTCTCGGTGGCGAGCAGTGCGATGTCCGGAGCCTTCTTCAAGAGCAGTCCGAGGTCACCGGCGTCGGTGTAGGAGTGCGGGATGGTGGCGAAGTACGGCGACTCAGGGCGCGGGTAGCCGGCGATGCTGAGGGCCGCACCGAAGATATCGGGATGTCGCATGGACAGTTGCGCTCCGCAGTAGGCCCCCTCCGAGAAGCCACCGATGGCCCAGCCCTTGCGGTCGGTGGCAGCGCGGAAGTGTGTCTTCACGATCTGCGGAATGGACTTGATGAGGAAGGTCTCGAGCTTGGGCTGCCCCGGTAGGTCCATGCATTCGAGGTCGGGCGCACCGGCGATGGTGACGGATGAGACGGCGAAGATGAAGGGTGAGCCACCGGCGGCCACCGCTTCCTGGGCGTGCTTCTGCAGATCCATCTTGTGCAACCAACTCCAGGTGCTACCGGGGTAGCCGGGGAGCAGGATGATCACGGGGAATTTGACGTGCTTGTACTTGGGCTGGAAGTACTCGGGCGGCAGCACGACGGACAGCGGCAGCGGCGCGGGCGAGCCGGCCACCTGCACGGTGGTGTCGTAGGTGTTGGGCAGGCCGTTCTTCACGAAGCCGGCAGGCAGGCCCTTCACCCAGGGCACGGACTTCAACGGAGCACTGGCGGCCGTGGGCGTCACCTTGATGGCCGCAGCAGAGGCGGGCGGTTGGATGCCCAGCAGGTCGTCCCAGGACGCGTACAGGCCGTACTGGTCATTGATGAGGACGAGCGCCATCATCACGGCGACCGCCTGCGCCAGCAGCGTCAGGAGCCACTGCCCCGCCACCGGCGCCACTCCCCTGCGCTGACGCATGCGGCGCGAGAACCAGATGGCGGCCGCAGGAATCAGAATGGTCAACACGATGAGGAGGCGCGCGAGCAGTCCGCCCGTCAGGTCAAGGCTCATACCCCGACCCTACGCCCGCGCGCTGAAGCCAGGTACGAAGCAAGTGAAGCCATGGGAATCCCTTAACACTGACCGCACGGCCCATTTGCTCGCTCCGATGATTCCGGACGAGTCTGCGGGATGGCCCAAGGGATTCGGCATGTCGCGCCGCCCGCGGCTTCCTAGGATTCCCACATGAAGCGCTCGCTGCTGGCCTTGATGACATTGACACTGCTGGCCGCATGCGGTGGCCAACCCGCGGCCACCACGAATTCCCCGGCATCGCTCTCCGACGCCGCACCGGGCGGCGGAACCTTCCTCACCGTGGCCCTGCCCCCGGACGTCCTCTCCCTTCCCCTGGTCGACCAGCAGGGGACGCACTTCACGCTGGGGGCACTCCACGGCAGGTACGTGGTGATCACCAACTTCATGACCAGCTGCCAGGACATCTGCCCCATGACCACCGCCAACATGCGTCGCATCGGTGATGCCGTGAAGTCGGCGGGGCTGGCCAAGCAGGTGCAGGTGCTCGAACTCTCGATCGATGCGCAGCGTGATACCCCTGCACGCATGAAGGCCTATCAGGCCCTCTATGGAAGCGGCGGCGCCTGGTCGCTGGCCACGGGTAGCCGCAACGATCTCCAGCACCTGTGGACCTTCTTCGGCGCACCACCGGTGCGCGTGAATCTCACGGCCCAGCAGATGGCCGGCCGACCCAAGGACTGGCAGACGGGGCAACCCGTCACGTACGACATGAGCCACGCCGACCTGGTGCTCATCCTCGATCCCTCAGGTACCTGGCGCTGGCTTGATCTCGGTGCACCACAGACTGCCGACGGCAGGATTCCCCAGCGTCTGCAACGCTTTCTCACCGACGACGGCAAGTTGGCGCTGGCCAGACCGCAGCAGCCCACATGGACCGTGGAGGCCGTGCTCTCCGCGCTGTCCACCCTGACCGGCACGACCATCAAGCCGTGACCGGTGCGAGCGGGCTCAGCCCAGCATCAGCGTGAGCGCTGTGGCGCAGGCCGAGATGGCAGCCCAGGTGAACCACGACTGCGCTGTTCGCATGCGCCACACCTCGAGCTCGGGATCCACGCGCGCGCGGAAGGAGCGGAGGAGCAGCCCCAGCGCGATGAAGCCGGAGAGCAGATAGTGGAAGAGGTTGGCACCACCGATCAGGGCCCAGGTCGACAGGTAGGCACCCATGAACTGCCCGGTATCTGGGTTGATCAGGGGTGCGTTGTTCAACTGCACGAACTGCGCGTAGAAGCCCACCACCAATACGGCGAACACCAGGATGGCCATGGAGCGCCTGGCCTCGGAGCGCTGCGAGCCGACGGCGTGCAGCAGCATGGCGGCGACGAAGGGCAACGCCGTCAACCAGCTGCTGGTTGACGACAGCGCCTGCACGCCGCTCGGACGCCAGCCATGGTTGGAGTCGAGATTGCGCAGATACAGGTAGCTGAAGATCATGCCGAACACGAAGGCGCCGTCGGCAACGATGAGCAGGCGAACACCCAGCCGCTCGCGGCGGCCCACCATCTCCGCCGAGTCGTGATGCATATGGAACTGCTGATCCAAGGTGGTCACTGGGCGTTCCTTCCATAGCCGTAGGCATCACTGGTGACGACCGGCGCCACTTCGAAGTTCTCCAGGGGAATGGGATGGGGAACCGTCCACTCCAGGGTCTTGGCACCCCAGGGGTTCATGGGCGCGATCTCGCCCGAGCGCCAGGAGTGGATGACCGCGCCGAGCAGGATGAGCATGCCCAGGCCCACGCTGTACGCACCCATCGTGCTCACGAAGTTGCCGACTGCGAAGGTGGTGGCGTACTCGGCCACTCGACGCGGCTGGCCCAGCGTCCCCACCGTGAACATCCCGATGAACAGCACCTGGAAGCCGATCTGCACCAACCAGAAGGACCACAGGCCGGCCCGTTCATTGAGCATGCGCCCGGTCATCTTGGGGAACCAGTAGGCCAGCCCGCCGATGGCACCGACCAGCGCCGCGCCCATGAGCGTGTAGTGGAAGTGCGCCGTCACGAACATCGAACCGTGCAGGTACTGATCGGCCGGCACATCGGACAGGAAGATGCCGGTGATGCCACCGATGATGAAGTTCCAGATGAATGCAAACACCGACAGCATCGGCAGTTTCAGCCACGGACGTCCACTCCACATGGTGCCGAGCAGCACCAGGAAGATGAGACCGGTCGGCACCGAGATGAGTTCGGTCGTGACCATGAAGGGCCCGTTGAGTGCCGATGACCAGCCCGATACGTACATGTGGTGCGCCCAGACCAGAACGCTGAGACCGGTGACTCCGGCGAAACCGACGACCGCCGCGTTGAAGGAGAAGAGCCGACGCCGCACGAAGACCGGCGTGACCTCCATGAGAATGGCCGCACCCGGCATCAGGATGACGTAGACCTCGGGGTGACCCATGATCCAGAAGAGGTGCGCGTACAGCCAACCGCTGCCACCGAACTCGGCGTCATAGAAGGTGGTGCCGATCGTGCGATCAAGCCCCGCCATGATCTGCGACAGCATGAAGGTGGGGAAGGCGGGGATGGCCAGCAACACGGACATGGTGGAGCCGATGACGAAGATCGGCACCCGGTTCCACGTCATGCCGCGCGCACGCATGGAGACCACAGTGGTGGTGATGTTGGCACCGGCCACCGCAGAGGAGATGGAGAACACGATGATCGTGACGATGAAGGCGTTCATGCCTGGGCCGGCCTGCACGCTCAAGGGAGCGTAGGCAGTCCAACCGGTGGGGATGCCACCGAGGAAGATCGAGCTGACGAGCACCGGGATCACCGAGAACAGCAGCCACCAACTGAGTGCGTTCAAGCGCGGGAAGGCCATGTCGCGGGCACCGATCATCATGGGCATGATGAAGTTGCCGAAGGGGCCGGTGGCCACGATGATCATGCCGATGATCATGGTGATGCCGTGCAGGCCCACCAGCGAGTTGTAGATCTCCGAGGTGACGAACTTCGATTGCGGCGTCAGCAGGTTGGTGCGAATCAGCATGGCCAGGGTGCCACCGAAGCCAAGAATGATCATGACGCCCACGAGGTACTGGATACCCACCACCTTGTGGTCGGTGCAGAAGCGGAAGTAGCGGGAAACCCCTTGCCCCTGCCCGGCCATGTACAGCTGCTCTTCGTCCGTGAGGTCCTTGCCGATAAGCCAGCGGAAGGGGCCGACGAAGGCACCGATGCCGATCATGAAACCGAGCACCCAGGCAAACATGGTGATGATGATGGTGCGGTTGAATTCGGTGGGGACCGTGTTGTCCCACAGTCCCGCGCTCCAGCGGTTGGCGACGAAGGCGAGAACCAGGCCCAAAGCCACGCCGGTACCGGCATTGAGTTTGGTGATGATGCTGTGCCGCGGATTGGGTACCAATGCGGCTGCCTGCGGCACATCTGCATGCGTGGTCATGACTGCACTCCCGCCCCGTGAGCTGCCTGCTGTTGCGCCCAGGCCTCGAATTGCGTTCTGGTCATCACTTCACCGTGGGCCTGCATGAAGGCGTGGTTGAGGCCGCACAACTCCGCACAGCGCACCTCGAAGCTGCCCAGCTTGTTCGGGGTGGCCTCCGCCGTGGTGGTCTGGTGCGCATTGGCATCGACCTTGACGCCGAGCTCCACCGGCCAGAAGGAGTGCACGACGTCCGTCGAGGTCACGCGGAACTCGACCGCGCGATTCACAGGCAGCACCAATTCATGGCTGTCGATGTTCTGCTGCGGGTAATGGAAGGTCCACACCCACTGGGATCCAGTGACGTCCACCACCAGCGCTGTTGACTCCGCAGTGGCTGCATTCGCCTGCTCCGCACTCATGGCGACCAGCCCCCAGATCACCGCCACCAGACACAGCACCGACGAGACCGAGGCCCATACGATGACGACCGGAGTCTCCGACCGTCGCGTATTGGGCAGCTCCGGTGGTGGGCCGTCTCCACGATGACGGTTGAGGAAGACGGTGGTGGCGATACCGAGTACCAGTCCCACCACGGGAGCGGAGATGACGGTGAAGGCAACGATCACGAGCCGGTCGTTGGCCATCTCATGGCTCATGATGTTGGGCAGGAACATGGGGTACACCCACAACCCCAGTACCACGAACACCGCCGTGATGATGGCGGAATAGATCACGGCCAGACGCACATCCGCGCGCGCAAGCATTCGGCGCACACGTGCGCCCGGCGTCTCGTGCATAGCGGGTGTCGATTCCTCAGACATGGTCCACCACGCTTACGGTGCCGGACATGTAGCCGAACTTGCCCATCGCTGCACCGAACTTGGCGTAGGTGCCGTCGCCACATGGGTACTCGCAATTGAAGACGTACTCACCCGGGCTGCCGGTGTAGAAGGAGAAGGTGGTGACGATGGGTTTGGGCAACTTGCCGGCATCGTCAAAAGACTTCATTGCCTCGTCGGTCTGCTTGGTGAGCGGGATGTTCACGAACAACGTGTCCTGATTGGGGCTGGGGACGCCATGCAGGGTGAAGGTGTGCTCGACCTGGTCCACCGGAACCGAGGTCACGGTCTGCCCGTTCACCGTCATCGTGCCATCAGCCGTTCCGACCACCCTCCCGAAGAAGGCGTTGGCCAGACGTTCGCCACTGTCATAGCCGTTGATGGTGATGGTGACGAGCGAGTGCGCGGGCAGGATGAGGTGGGTTGCCGGACCATAGGACACATAGCCCGGGAAGGGACCACCGTCTGCGCCGTGCGCTCCGGAGCTCGCGGCATCGGGATACACACCCAGCGTCAAGGTGGCGTGGGGCATGGAGCCCTTCGGAGTACTCACCTGCCCGACCATGGTGGCAGTGATGGAGGACTGCGCATCGGTGGTCTGCCGATGCAGATAGGTGCCGAAACCGGCCACGGTGCCCACCCCCAACAACACGGTGAGCGTCAGTCCAATCAGCGCAGAACCCCGCTGCCGGTGTGCTTGCGCTTCGAGTACGGCGTCTGACATACGGCCCCCAAGCCATAGTTCAAAAGTCATCGACTCAATGACTTCTGGAATGTACATTCCTCAACTACGGCGCACCATGGGTAGCAAGGGCCACAATGCCCTGAACAGCCCACGATGTCGTGAACGGTAGGGAATGAGGGACGAGATGTCAGTGCTCGGTGGGTGGTGGACCATCCTCTTCGGTCCACCCCTCGTACTGCTCTGGGTCTGGTACGGCCGCGAACTGCGGCGGCGCTCCGACGTGAATCGCGCTCGTCGCACCTGCTTCCGGGCCGCCCTGCTGCTCGCGGCGCTTGTCCTGGTTGGCCCCTTGCCGGTTCTCGCAACCGAGTATTTCTGGGCGCACATGGTGCAGCACATCCTGCTCATGATGCTCATTTCGCCCTTGCTGGTGCTCGGTTCGACGGTTCACGTCGCAAGCACATCTCGTTATCGGCGCCTGCGCGACGCCACCCACTGGTTGGGTCAGCGCTGGCTTCCCCAACAGCTCACGCGTCCCCAAGTGGGATTTGTCGTGTTCCTGCTCGCACTGATGTCGACGCACTTCTCCCCGCTCGCCAACGCCGGCATGGCACATCCGGCCATCCATGGCCTCGAGCTCCTGCTCTTCCTGACCGGTGGCTGCATCTACTACTACCCCTTGATGAACGGCAATCCGCAGGCCTTCGAGGTATCACATGCGGTGCGCGTCATCTCGCTCTTCGCCATGATGATTCCCGAAACCATGGTCGGGTTCTTCCTATACGCGAGCAACTCCTTGTTGCACGATACGGGCATGACTGGCATGGGGTCACTGGATCCCCTCACCGACCAGCACATCGGTGGAGCGCTCATGTGGAGCATGGGCATGATCATCGACTCCGTGTGGGTGGTGCTCGCGGTGATCGACTTCTTCGCCAGCGAACGTAAGCGCAGTGAAGCCCTTGTCTGACCAGCGCTCCACTCCCGAGTTCGCCGAGGTGCCACCCCCCGACGACGGCACCTCCATGTTCCGCAGTTCGTGGCTGCTCGTCGCCATCCCCGTGTGTCTGGTGCTCGGCGGGGTGGAGTTGGCGCGCGCGCTCGGCGGTCATGGCCGGGCCTGGGTGTACGCCGTCGAATGGCCGGCTTTCGCCGTGTGGTTCTACTACATCTACAGCAAACTGAAGCAGAACGAGCCCATCTTCAAGCCCTACCGACCAGAGGACTACCCCGTCGACGACGACCAGCGGTGACGTCCTGACATTCCGACGTGGGCGCATATGCTGCAGGGCATGTCATCCTCGCAGCCAAACGCCATCGTGGAACGCTTGTTCCGTCACCTCGGCTGGGCCAACGCCCATGTCCTCGCTTCGCTTGCCACCCTGACCGACGAGCAACTTGGGTGCGC
>JAJXSV010000097.1 GCA_021784375.1 Actinomycetes bacterium
AAGGGCATCCTGCTCTACGGCCCTCCCGGCTGCGGCAAGACCCTCATCGCCAAGGCGGTGGCGAATTCACTGGCCAAACAGGTCACCGATCGCACCGGCAGCGCCGGCGGCAAGTCCTACTTCCTCAACGTCAAGGGCCCCGAACTGCTCAACAAGTACGTCGGCGAGACCGAACGGCACATTCGCACCATCTTCCATCGAGCACGCGAGAAGGCAAGCGACGGCATGCCCGTCATCGTCTTCTTCGACGAGATGGATTCCCTCTTCCGCACGCGCGGCACCGGCGTGAGCAGCGACGTCGAAACCACCATCGTCCCCCAGCTGCTGGCGGAGATTGACGGTGTCGAGCGCCTGTCCAATGTCATCGTCATCGGCGCGTCCAACCGCGAGGACATGATCGATCCCGCCATCCTGCGGCCGGGCCGACTCGATGTGAAGATCAAGATCGAGCGCCCCGATGCCGATGCTGCGCGCGACATCATGGCCAAGTACCTGCGCTCCGACCTGCCCCTCCACGACGACGAAGTGGCACGCCACAACGGCGATCGTGACGCGGCGGTTCGCAACATGATCGATGCCGCCATCGACTACATGTACTCCCTTGACGATCACAACCGCTTCCTTGAGGTCACCTACGCCAACGGCGAGAAGGAAGTGCTGTACTTCAAGGACTTCAACTCGGGTGCCATGCTGGAGAACATCGTGCGCCGGGCCAAGAAGTCCGCCATCAAGGACCTGCTGGCCGGTGCCGGCCGCGGTCTGCGGCAGCAGCACCTCATCGATGCCTGTGCCAGGGAGTTCCGGGAGAACGAGGATCTTCCCAACACCACCAATCCCGACGACTGGGCACGGATCTCGGGCAAGAAGGGTGAGCGCATCGTGTTCATCCGCACGCTCATCGATGGTCAGTCAGGGTCGGGCCGTTCCATCGAATCCAACGCACCGACAGGTCGCTATCTGTGATCTCCTGCCGGCGCGTCATGGGCGTCGAGACCGAGTACGGGATCACGCTTCCCGGCTTCGGTGACGCCAACCCCACAACCCTCTCCACACACATCGTGCAGGGCTATGCGCGTGCAGCTCTCGACGAATCGTTGTGGCGAACCCGTTGGGATTACTACACCGAGATGCCGCTGCGCGATGCGCGTGGCTTCGATCTCTCCATGGCGGACGCCGACCCCAGCATGCTCACCAACGCCGAGGGCGAGTTCGCCAACATCGTCCTCACCAATGGCGCGCGTCTCTATGTCGATCACGCACACCCCGAGTATTCAGCGCCGGAGACCATCTCGCCCCGGGAGGCCACCCTCTACGACGCGGCCGGTGTCCGCATCATGGAGCGCGCCGCGGAGGCAGTGGGGCTGTTCGCCGGCAAGCACGCGATCCAGCTCTACAAGAACAACACCGACAACAAGGGAGCCTCGTACGGCACGCACGAGAATTTCCTGGTGCAGCGGGCCGTGCCCTTCGATCGGCTCATCCGCCACTTGACGCCCTTCTTCATCACGCGCCAGATCTACACCGGCAGTGGGCGCGTGGGGTTGGGGCAGATCGGTGACACCCCTGGCTTCCAGATCACCCAGCGCGCCGACTACTTCGAGGCTGAGGTGGGCCTGGAGACGACCATGCGTCGGCCCATCATCAACACGCGTGACGAGCCCCATGCCGACCCTGCGCGCTGGCGACGTCTGCACGTCATCACCGGTGATGCCAATCTTTCACAGTTCGCCACCTGGTTGAAGCTGGGCACGCTGGCGCTGGTGCTCGCCATGATCGAGGAGGGCGTCGATCTGCCGCAGTTCGAGATCGAGGACCCGGTCATCGAAATGCGTGCGGTGTCACATGACGTCGGCATGCGACGCGGTATCCGACTGGTGGGTGGACGCACCGTCACCGCCATTGATGTGCAACGCGCCTATCTGTGGGCTGCACGATCGGCATTGAGCGATGATGCGGACGCCGAAACCCGGGAGCTGCTGGGGGAGTGGCAGCAGGTGCTCGATGACCTCGACGCCGATCCGCGAAGCTGCGCCGATCGCCTGGACTGGGTGGCCAAGTTGCAACTGCTCGACGGCTACCGCGAACGCGAGCAATTGCCCTGGGATGCACCGCGATTGCAGCTCATCGACCTCCAGTACTCCGATGTGCGGGCCCACAAGGGCCTGGCCAACCTCATGACCGCTCGCGGTTCCCTGCGTCGGCTCTTCAGCGACGAGCAGATCGACGCGGCCATCGTGCAGCCGCCGCGCGAGACGCGCGCCTTCTTCCGCGGCGAAGTGATCCGTCGCTATCCGCAGCAGATCGCTGCCGCGTCCTGGGATTCGGTGGTGTTCGACCTGCCGGGCGCCAGCTCCCTTTCACGCGTCCCGCTGCTCGATCCGCTGCGCGGTACCGCGGAATTGACCGAACGATTGCTCGATGATTCGCCAACTGCCGCTGCTTTGCTCGACAATCTCAGTAGCTGAAGAGGAGGACCCATGGCCAGCAGGGAACAGTCCGAGCGTTCGATCTCGCCGCAGCAGCGTGAGCAAGAGGTCGTGGATGTGGCCGCAGCCTCGGCCATCCGCACCAACGAGCTCGATGCCCTACTTGATGAGATCGACGGTGTCCTCGAAAGCAACGCCGAGGAATTCGTGCGCTCCTATGTGCAGAAGGGCGGCGAGTGACGGGGGTGGAAGGGCAGCCCACGACGCCTATCCGTGGTGCCCTGAAGCGGCGCATCTTCGGCATCGAGACCGAGTTCGGTCTCACCTGTGTGGCCACTGACGGCACCCGCAAGCTCACGCCCGATGACGCGGCCCGCTACCTCTTCCGTGACGTCGTGTCCAAGGCGCGCTCCAGCAACGTCTTCCTCACCAACGGCTCACGCCTCTATCTCGACGTCGGCTCGCATCCCGAGTACGCAACCTGCGAATGTGACGACATCCTCGAACTGATTGCGCATGAGCGGGCCGGCGACGCCATCCTGCACCAGATGGCGGTTGATGCAGAGCACTCCATGCGCGCCGAGGGTGTTGACGGTTCACTCTTCCTCTTCAAGAACAACACCGATTCCGCTGGCAACTCCTACGGCTGCCACGAGAACTACCTGATTGCCCGCACCGGCGAATTTGCCGAAATGGCCCGCTATCTGGTGCCCTTCCTCATCACCCGCCAGCTCATCGTGGGTGCCGGCAAAGTGGTGCAGACGCCGGGCGGATCGCACTACGCCATCAGCCAACGGGCGGATCACATGTGGGACGGTGTCTCCTCAGCCACCACCCGTTCCCGGCCCATCATCAACACCCGTGATGAACCACATGCGGATGCCGAGATGTACCGGCGCCTGCACGTCATCGTCGGTGATTCCTCCATGTCGCAGACCACTGCACTGCTCAAGGTGGCCAGCACGGACGCCTTGCTGCGTCTGCTGGAGGATCGCCGCGTGCTTCGTGACTTCACCATGGAGAACCCGGTGCGAGCCATTCGGGAGATCGCCCTCGACCCCACCGGTCGCACGCCGGTACGGCTGGCCAACGGGCAGACGGCGACAGCGCTGGAGATCCAGTGGGCCTACTACAGCGCCGTGGCCGCGCATGCCGAGGAAACAGGTACGGATACGGGCTCCACGGCGCGCGCACTTGATCTCTGGCGCCGGACGCTCGTCGCCATCGAGGCCGACCGCCATGCCGATGTGGCCACCGAGATCGACTGGATCATCAAGCGTTCTGTGCTCGAGCGCGCGGCCGCTCGCAACGGCCTGGAGCTCAGCAGCCCACGCCTGGCGCAGCTCGATCTCGCCTACCACGACATCAATCCCAAGCGCGGCCTCTTCCGAGTCATGGAGGCTCGCGGTCTGGTTGCCACCGTCGTGGACGAAAGCGCGGTGCAGGCGGCGCGCACCATCCCGCCCCAGACCACGCGGGCCAAGTTGCGGGGCGATTTCATCGCCGCCGCCATGCGTACGCGCACCGAACACACGGTGGACTGGACGCAGCTCAAGATCGCCGATCACGGCAATCGCTCAGTCATGTTGAAGGATCCCTTCTCGGCCGTGGATGCGCGTGTGGACAGACTGATCGCAAGCCTCGAGTAGCCCGCCCGTTCGCTAGGCTTCCCGTCATGCGTATCAAGCCCCTGGTCGTGCTCGGCGTGCTCGCCGTGGCCCTTTCGGCCTGCACCAGCTCACCTCAGCCCACTGCCTCGCCCAGCAACGTCACTCCCTCCGCCACGGCCACTCCCTCCGCCACGGCCTCCGCTGGCGATGCCTCGGCGTACACGGTCACCGGCCCCCTGGGCAAGAAGCCGGTGGTCGACATTGCAGCCGGCGCCGGCAATGTCTCCAGCCTCATCGTCAAGGACATCGTCCCCGGTACCGGTGCCGCCGTGCAGGCGACCGACAACGTGACGGTCAACTACGTCGGCATCGGCGCCCTGTCCCGTAAGCAGTTCGACGCCTCCTGGGATGCCGGTACCACCGCCAGCTTCCCGCTCAGCGGTGTCATCCTGGGCTGGCAGCAGGGATTGGTCGGCATGAAGGTCGGTGGCCGCCGCCTGCTCGTCATTCCCGGTGACCTGGCGTACGGCGCCACACCACCTTCCGGCTCCGGCATCCAGTCCAACGAGACCCTCATCTTCGTGGTCGACCTCGTCTCCATTCCCTGATTCCCGATCTCCATTCCCTGATTCCCGAGTAGCGAAGGCAGTCGCAGCATGTCCAAGCCAGACATCGAATTCATCGAAGGTCCCGCGCCGACCGAGCTCCAGATCACGGACCTCATCGTGGGCGAGGGCAAGGAGGTCGCTGCCGGCGGCACCGTGCTCGTGCACTACGTCGGCGTCGACTTCGAGACGGGAGAGCAGTTCGACGCCTCCTGGGATCGTGGCGAACCCATTCGCTTTCCGCTGCGTGGGCTGATCAAGGCCTGGCAGGACGGCATCCCGGGCATGAAGGTCGGTGGCCGGCGTCAGTTGGTGTGCCCTCCGGAGACGGCCTACGGCCAGGCGGGTGGCGGTCATCGCCTCTCCGGCCGCACCCTCGTCTTCGTGATCGACCTGCTCGAGGCCTAAATGGCAAGCGGCGCAGTACGCCGGACTGAACGCCTGATGTGCCTGGTCTTCCTGCTCAAGGCACGCGGTCGTCGGGGGATCACGCGCGCGGAGTTGCGTCGGGCCATCGACGACTATGCCCATTGCGCCAGCGATGACGCCTTCGAGCGCATGTTGGAGCGTGACAAGCGCGATCTGCGTGATGCTGGCATCGAATTGGAAGTCGTGCAGCGTGATGCCTGGCACGAGGACGAACACGCATATGTGCTGGGTCCGGATTCGATGATGACGCTGGCCCCGCTGGATGCCGACGAATTGCGCGTGCTGGCACTGGCCGCGGAGGCCTGGGAGAAGGGCAGTTGGCACGCGCTGGCACTGGGCGCGTTGCACAAGCTGGAGGTCTTCGGTGACGATCTGGCGGTTGCGCCCATGCCCCGGCTCACGGTCAATGCCGATGCGCATCTGGAGGCACTGCGCAGTGCCGTCCGTGAACGCCAGGCGGTGCGCTTCGACTACCGCCGACCCGGCGACACGCAGCCTTCGGCTCGGCAGCTGGAGCCCTGGGGATTGCTGTCGCGGCAGGGCGGCTGGTACTGCATCGGCTGGGATCGTGACCGCCAAGCGGTTCGCGCTTTTCGCACCAGTCGCATCACCAGCCCCGTGCAACCCCTCGGGCCCGCCCTCGAGGCTGCGGCCACGGACTGGGCCGGACTCATGAACGCGGAGGGCGCCGGGGGCCGCCTGACCACGGCCACGCTGCTCATCGAGGCCGAGCGCGGTTGGTTGTGGCGTTCCCGTGGCCGCCAGTTGGAGGAACAACGCAGGCTCGGCAGCCGCATCTATGACGTGTTCGAGGTGGAGCTTTCCGAGCGCTCCTCGGAGATCGGCGCGCTGGCGGCGGCTGCTCCCAGCGTGCTGGTACAGGCGCCCGTCGACCTGCGGGAACGCGTGCTGCAGCACCTGCAGGAGGAGACCCATGGCTGAGGCGTCGAACGCGCGGCTGACCCGGCTGCTCACCCTGGTGCCCTGGCTGGCACAGCATTCCGGTATCTCGAAGCAGGAGGCGGCCAACCACTTCGGCATGACGGTCGCTGCCCTGGAGTCTGATCTGGAGCTCATCACCGTGACCGGCCCCGGCCTCTTCGGCGGTGACCTGGTCGACATCACCTTCGAGGACGAGACCGTCACCGTGTACGACGCGCAAGGCCTGCTGGAGCCCCTGCGTCTCACCGGTGAGGAATCCAGTGCGCTGCTCCTGGGGCTGCATGCACTGCAACAACTCCCGGATGTGGATGCGGGCGTGGTGGCCGGCCTCATCGAGAAGCTCGGGGGAGGGGCCGACGGATCCCTGCAGGTGCAGGTCAGCTCGGGCCCCTTCGCGGCCCGCATTTCGCAGGCCATCGCGTCGGGGCAGGACCTGCGCATCCAGTACCTGCACCCGGTGCGGGATGAGCGTTCCGAGCGGGTGGTGACGCCGGCCAACCTCATCACGCGCTACGGCGTGGACTACCTGCTGGGCTGGTGCCATCTGGTGCAGTCCAACCGCACCTTCCGTCTGGACCGGGTGCAGGACTGCGAGCTCGTCGATCGCACCACCGTCATCGGTGCCCAGGCCTACGAGGCGGACCGTCCCAGCAACCACGCCACCATCGCGCTGCCAGCTGCACTCGAGCACCTGCTGGAGTCGGTGCCGGCCCACGTTGAACAGCGTGGTGCCGAGCTGGTGGCCAGCATCGACTTCGGTGACGACGCCTGGTTGGTGGGCTGGTTGGTGGGCTGCGGAGCGCAGGTGCGCTGCCTCGCCCCCGCACGCATCACCCAGCTGGTGGCGCAGAAGCGGGCGGAAGCCCGGGCTGCGTACGCGGCGCTTGCACACGCATAGAGCTCAGGGCATTACCCTGTAGGCGTCGAGAGAGGACACAGCATGTTTGACGGTATCCGCGCACCTGAGGTGCTCATCCTGTTGGTGCTTCTGGTCGTCCTCTTCGGTGGCAAGCGCCTGCCGGAAGCCGCCCGCGGCCTGGGACGTTCGCTGCGCATCTTCAAGGCCGAGCTCAAGGCCGACGAACAGGACAAGAACAAGCCCGAAGACGGCGACGTCAAGTAGCACATGAGCCGCAAGGGCCCGAACGACGGCGCCATGCCGCTCGTTGAACATCTCCGTGAGTTGCGTACGCGCATCGTCAGGAGTGGCCTGGCCATCGCCCTGGGCATGACCGTGGCCTGGTTCGAGTACCCGGCACTCTTCGCCTGGTTGCGTCGCCCCTTCGACGAGGTGGTGCGCAGCCAACACCATCAACAGATCCTGCTGGCACTCAATGGCGTGGCCGATCCCTTCACCCTGCAGATCCAGGTGTCCGCAGTTGGTGGCTTCGTCCTCTCCATGCCCGTCTGGCTGTACCAGCTCTGGCGTTTCATCACGCCCGGCCTGCACCGCCACGAGCGGCGCTGGGCGCTGGGCTTCGTGGCAGTGGCGGTGCCGCTCTTCGCC
>JAJXSV010000098.1 GCA_021784375.1 Actinomycetes bacterium
GGTGTCGGCCCAGTAGCCTTGGCGCATGCATCAACTCCCCGCGGCAGTGCTGTGTGACATGGACGGCACACTGGTCGAGAGCGAGGAGTACTGGATCGAAGTCGAGATGCAGTTGGCCCGCGCTGACGGCGGGCACTGGACGAAGGCCGACGGCGTCTCCCTCATCGGCTCGGCCATCCCGTATTCCGCCAGGGAGTTGCGCACGCGAGGCGGCGTGCAGGGCACTGACGAGCAGATCGTCGATCGTCTGATCTCGGGTGTCGCCCGGTTGATGCGTGAGCGCGGCATCATCTGGCGGCCCGGCGCCCGTGAATTCCTTGACTCCATGCGAGCTGCCGCCATTCCCATGGCCCTGGTAACGATGTCCTACCGGGAACTCGCCGACACGGTTGCCGCATCGCTTCCCACCGGCACCTTCCAGGCCATCGTGGCCGGCGATGCCGTGACCCACGGCAAGCCGCATCCGGAGCCCTACCTCACCGCAGCCGCTCGGATCGGTGTGGATGCTGAGCGCTGTATCGGCATCGAGGATTCACCTACCGGTTTGGCCTCGGTGGAGGCCGCGGGCGCCCGCTCCATCGGCATTCCCTGCCTGGTCGAGATCCCGCCGGCTCAGGGCCGCAGCCGTGTGAGCTCGCTGAATGAATTGGGCCTTCACGAATTGTCGCTGATTGCGAGCGGTCAGGTCATCGATCGCCTACGGTGACGCGGCCGTGGTTCAGACGGCAACCGCCTTGGCGGCCCTTGGCTGCGCCACCCGGGAGCTGCGGAGGAACAGCACCGAAACCGGCAGCAAGTAGGCCAGCCAGGCAATAAGCACCGGCCACGAGGTCTCGGGGCGGAAATTGAAGAAGCCGCGCAGGACCACGGCAAAGGGATTATCGGGCGCAATGACGCCGCTCACGTTGAAGGCAATGGCATCGCCCCCCGGTACCCAACCCAGTTCGCTGAACTCGCCGGCGGCGTAGGAGAGGACCCCGGCGGCCACCACGACCAGCGCCGCGCCGCTCCATTGGAAGAGCTTGGAGAGGTTGAGTTCGATGGCACCGCGGTAGAGCGCCACACCGACCAGCGAGGCCGCGAGCAGCCCCAGGGCGGCACCCACCAGTGGCGCCACCACTTCACCGTTGCCGGTGGAGGTGGCACTGGTCCACAGGAAGAGTGCGGTCTCGAGACCTTCGCGAATAACCGCGACGAAGGAGATGGCAGCCAGCGTCAGCCGGCCGCCGGAGACAGCACGGTCGATCTCACCATGCAGGTGGGCCTTGAGGAAGCGCGCACGCTTGGCCATCCAGAAGATCATCCAGGTGACGAGCGCCACCGCCAGGACACTCATGGCGCCGGAGAAGGCCGCCTGCTTGGAGTCGGGCAACTCGGTGCGGGTGATCTGCAGGACCGCGCCCACGCCGACGGAAAGTGCGACGGCGAGCACCACGCCCAGCCATACCGCACCACGCAACTCGCGCCTGCCCAGTCGGGTGAGGTAGGCGAGCAGGATCGACACAATGAGTGCCGCTTCCAGGCCCTCGCGCAGTCCGATCAGGAAATTGGCGAACATGGTGACCTTTCCGCGGGCGCTGATGCTGGCTCAGGGTATTAACGCAACAAGAATGTTGTCAAAATCATTGGGAGCGCGGCCGACCCCCGGCCGTGTACCAAGCGTTAACCGAGCGCACACCAAGCCCACAATCTCCCTTCCGTACACTCGCGACGAGTCAAGGGAGTGTGCCGTGCATTACCGGGTCAAGATCGCAGCCGCCTTCGTCGCCGGAACCCTCGTCGCCGGCGGAAGCGCGTGGGCGGCCAACAGCACCAATCAGGTCAATGCCTGTGTCAACAACAAGACGCGGGTTATGACCTTGGCCCCAGCGAGCGGCAAGTGCCCAACCGGTAACCGCGCGCTGGCATGGAATATCACCGGCCCCCGCGGGGCCACGGGCGCTGCTGGTGCACCGGGCGTGACTGCTGGCGCCACTGCCGGCTCCTCCTTCGATGTCGAGGCGCTCGCCAAGCAGTTGCTGCCCTCCGTGGTGATGATCAACAGCAACTTCAGCGACGGCAGCAGCGGCTCCGGCAGCGGCTGGGTGGCCGCCTTCCCGTCCCGTGCCGGTGACGGTCACTCCTACATCATCACCAACAACCATGTCATCGATGGCGCCTCCAGCATCACCGTCGAATTGCAGGACGGCACCGATCTCGCCGGCACACTCGTCGGTCGCGACCCCGTGTATGACGTCGCAGTCGTCAGGGTGGACGAGGCGGGGCTGCCCGCAGTGCAGGTGGGAGACTCCTCGACCCTGGTCGTCGGTGAACCGGTGATGGCCATCGGCGCTCCCCTGGCCCTGGCCGGAAGTGTCACCGCTGGCATCGTCTCCGCACTCAATCGCCCGGTGGTCACCACCGGCTCCAGCGCCGGCACCACCTCGTACATCAACGCCGTGCAGACCGACGCTGCCATCAACCCCGGCAACTCCGGCGGCCCCCTGGTTGACCCCAGCGGCCGCGTCATCGGCATGAACGCCGCCATCGCCTCGCTCGGCAGCAGCACGTACACGCAGAGCGGCAGCATCGGCCTCGGCTTTGCCATCCCCGTCAACCAGGCCTACCGCGTGGCCAACGAACTGGCCTCCACCGCCGTCATCACCAACGGCACCATCAGCAGCCTGGGTGTGTCGCAGCGACCGGTACTGGGCGTGACCTTCGACGGTTCCTACACCGGCGTCGGAGCCCGCGTCAGCAAGGTGTCCGCCGGCGGAGGTGCGGAGGCTGCGGGTATCACCGCGGGCGTCGTGGTTCGCCGCATCGGCACACAGGTGGTCCGCGACGCCACCGAGGCCGTGGCGGCCATCCGTGCTGCCCTTCCGGGTTCCACCATCAGTGTCACGTTCGATGTGCCGGGCGCAGGCAGCAAGACAGTGAATGTCACCTTGGGAACCGATCGCTCCAACTGATCCGGGCGGACGCCGGCGTCAGCGTTTGATGATGCCGGCGTCCATCAGACGCTGGAAGACGCGCCGCGTCGAGGCGGATTTGTTCATGGTGTAGAAGTGCAGGCCGGGCGCACCACCCTGTACGAGTGCGGCCGAGAGCTCGAAGGCGATGTCAACACCCACATCGCGCACACCCTGCTCGTCGTTGCGAACGGCATCGAAACGCTCGCGAAGCGCCGCCGGGAATTCCGCACCGGACAGCGCCGCGAAGCGTTCGATCTGCGCCACATTGGTCACCGGCATGATGCCGGGAATGATGGGCATGGTGACGCCGGCCGAGTGAGCGCGATCAACGAGCGCGAAGTAGTCCACCGGTCGGAAGAAGAGCTGGGTGATCGCGTAGTGCGCGCCTGCGCGCTGCTTCTCAGCCAGGATGCGGGAGTCATGCTGCATGCTCGGCGACTCCGGATGCTTCTCCGGGAAGGCGGCGACTCCGACCGTGAAGTCACCGAGCTCGCGCAGCAACTCCACCAACTCAGTGGCGTACTTGAAACCGTGGGGATGCGTCACCCAGGGCGTGTTGGGTCCCGTCGTGGGGTCGCCGCGGAGGGCGAGCACGCTGCGGACACCGGCGTCGATGTACTTGCGGATGACGGCGCGAAGGTCCTCGACGGAGGAATCCACGCAGGTGAGGTGACCCACGGTGGACATGCCCGTCTGCTCCTCGATGCGCCGGCAGATGTCGAGGGTGCGCTCCTGGGTGGAGCCGCCGGCACCGTAGGTGACGGAGACGAAGGTCGGCTTCAGCGGCTCGAGCTCGAGTACGGTCTGCCACAGCGCGGGGTCATTGGCACCGTTCTTGGACGGGAAGATCTCGAAGGAGTAGGACGGCGTGCCACTCGCAAGCAGGTCGCGCAATGCCGGGCCGGACGTCATGGCCGAAGAGTAATGAGCCCGCTCCCGCAAAGCACAGCCGGGGGGCCGTAGGCTCGCCCCGTGCCCCCATTCGATGATGCGCTCGCCCAGCTGCGCGACCGCATTCAAGCGGCACTTGACAGCTTCGTCGAGCAGCATGCGCAGCCGCTGCTCGCCATCTCCCCCGAACTGCAACCGGCCTTGTCGGCACTCACGGACATGCTGAGCGGTGGCAAACGCCTGCGCCCCGCCTTCTGTTACTGGGGGTTCGTGGGAGCTGGTGGCACCGACGGTGACTCCATCATCTCCGCCTCGGCGGCATTGGAGTTGCTGCAGGCCTCCGCACTCATTCACGACGATGTCATGGACAACTCCGACACGCGCCGGGGTGCGCCGGCAGTGCATCGGCGTTTCGCCTCGCTGCACGATGAGCAACGCTGGAGTGGCGCTGCCGAGTCCTTCGGCACCGCCGCCGCCATCCTTATTGGCGACCTGGCGCTCGTTTGGACCGACGCCATGCTCTTCGCCTCGGGCTTTGACGACCGCGCGCTGCGTCGAGCCAAGCCGGTCTTCGATGCCATGCGCGGCGAACTCATGGCCGGTCAGTTCCTCGATGTGCTGGAGCAGTCGCGCGGCGGTGGCAGTGTGGAACGGGCCTTGCGCGTCATGCGCTTCAAGACCACTGCGTACACCATCGAGCGGCCGCTGCATCTGGGCGCCACCCTGGCTGGTGCGGATTCCACCGTGCTCGAGATCTACACCGCCTTCGGCGTTCCCCTGGGCGAGGCCTTCCAGCTGCGCGATGACGTCCTCGGTGTCTTCGGCGATACAGCGCTCACCGGCAAGCCCGCAGGGGACGACGTGCGCGAGGGCAAGCGAACCATCCTCATCGCGCTCGCTCAGGAGCGCGGTAGCAGCGGCCAACGCAGCCTGCTCGATCGCCTGGTCGGAAATCCCGATCTCGACTCCGACGGTCTGGCTCTGGTCCAGCAGGTGCTGCGCGACACTGGCGCCCTGGCGGAGGTGGAACAGCGCATCGCCCGCAATCGGGAGTCGGCTCTGCGCGCGTTGCAGAGCCCGCAGCTCAAAGCCGAAGCCGTGACGGCGCTGCAGGCCCTGGCCCTGGCCGCCACCGACCGATCGGCCTGACATGCCCCAACGGCGCCATCTGCGTTCACATGGTCTGGCTGGCGCTATCGGCAGTGCCGTCCTTGCTATCGGTTCGCTCGCCCTGGGCTGGCTGCCACCGCTTTTCAACATCGACGCCATCCCCGTGCTCAGCCTGCTCCGCACCACGAGCATCGGCGAGTTGCTGGGCCGTGCTGCAGTGCTGATCGGGGGCGCCCTGTTGCTGCAATCGTGGCTGCTCCTGGGCGCCGACGTGCTGGGCCAGCGCGAGGTTTCCGTTCGCAGCCTGCAGTCCATTCTCGGCCTCTGGCTGCTGCCGACGCTGCTCGTGCCCCCGTTGTTCAGCCGCGATCCGTACTCCTACTTCGTGCAGGGGAGGCTGCTGCAGCTGGGGCTCGACCCCTACACCAACGGTGCTGCGTCGGTTCCCGGTTGGTTCCGCGCGGGCGTCGATCCCATGTGGGCGGAGACACCGACGCCGTATGGGCCGCTGTACCTGATGATTCAACATGCAGTGGTGAATCTGGCGGGCACGCCCTACTGGTCGGCCATCGCCTTCCGGCTGGTGGCCGTACTCGGCATCGCACTCATTGCCTTCTACACACCGCGCTTGGCACAGTTGCACGGTATCGACCCCGCTGCTGCCACCTGGTTGGCCGCGCTGAATCCCTTGGTATTGCTGCACTTCTCCCTGGGTGGACACAACGATGCATTGATGGTCGGCCTCATGATGGCGGGCCTCCATGAGGCCATGCGCCGGCGCTCGCTGAACGCCGTCCTGCTGCTCGCCGCAGCAGTCGCGGTGAAGCCGATCGCGCTGGTGCTGGTGCCCTTCGTGGGCCTGCTCTACCTGCGAGGACGTACGCGCTGGTGGCAGCGCTTCACCGCCTACGGCATCGCCACGGCACCGGTACTGGGTCTGGTACTGGCACTGGGTGCAGCCATCGGCGTGAACTGGGGCTGGATCCACGCGCTCACCACACCGGGATCGGTGCGCACCTGGCTCTCGCCCTCGACCGCCCTGGGCATGACCATCGGGTTGATCGGGGACCTCTTCGGCGATCGGGCCATCGATCCGATCGCCGTCACCGTGGCCCGTGCCGTCTTCATGCTCGTGGCCATTGCCATCTGCGTGCACCTGCTGTTGCGACCGCAGCGTCGCTCACCGGTACGTGGTGCCATGTTGGCGCTCACCGCAATCATCGCCCTGGGACCGGTTGTGCAGCCGTGGTACCTGCTGTGGGCGCTGCCCCTGGTCGCCGTCACCGGCATGGCCAAGCCCTGGCACCTGCATGCCACCGTGCTCGGAACCGCGGGATTCGTCATCTATGCATTGGCGGAGCCCACGGCCACCTCGGACTCACACCTCGATCTCTTCGATTCGCTGGGCATGATCATGGCTGGAGCCATCGTGCTGCTGGTGTTGCTCGCCAGCCCCCGCGAGCGGGCGCTCGCTATCGGCACGCAGTACGCGCGCGGTCTGGCGCCGCTCGATGACGCGGCACGCCGGCGCGCACGCGAACAACGGGTGCAGTAGCCGCAATCAGGCTGCGGACAGTGGTGCAGCCTTGCCGTAGAGCCAGCCCTGACCGTGGTCCCATCCCTGCTCGCGCAGGATGTCCGCGACGGCATCGGTCTCGACGCCCTCGGCCACCGTGGCCAGGTCCAGGCCCCGGGCCAGACCCAGCAGGCCATGCGCCAGACGAATGCTGGTTTCGTCGCCGGCGTGGATGCCGCGGGTGAACGACATGTCGAGCTTGAGCCCGTCCACCGGCAGTTCGCCGAGGTTGCTCATTGAGGAATAGCCGGTACCGAAGTCATCGAAGTACCACTGCGCACCGCCCATGCTCAGGTGCAACATGGCACTGCGCACCACATCGAGGTCGGAGGGTAGGGCCGTCTCCGTGACCTCGAGGTGCAGCCGCCGCAGGTCCACGCGGGTGAACTCCAGGAGTTCGGCGGCACGCCGGACGAAGTCCGGTCGGGTGAGGGAGGCGGGTGAAACGTTCACCGAGAGGAACTGCTCACCCGGCAATTGCGCGAGCAACCCCAGGGACTGTGCGAGCACGATGATGTCGAGTTCCGGCACCAGTCCGTTGCCTTCCGCAACCGGAATGAAGTCACCGGGGAAGATCTGACCCCCGTCCGAGGTGAACCAACGAATGAGCGCCTCATAGCCAACAATGCGGTTGTCATGGAAGTCGACGATCGGTTGGTACCACGCGCGGAATTCGTTGTTGAGCAGGGCCTGACGCATGGCCTCCTCGAGTTCGAGGCGACGGATGGCCTTGACCGCCAGATCGGATTCCGCGAACTCGACGCGGTCTCCGCCGCCATCCTTGGCATTGCGCACGGCCAGCGTCGCGTTCTGCAACGCCAACTCCGGGCTCCGGCTGCCGTCCTCGAAGGAGATGCCAATGGAGACCGTGGACTGGATGACGTGACCTGCGGTGACCACCGGTTCGGCGGCCGCACGACGGATCGCGTTTGCCAGCGCAGCACAGGAGTCGGCGCTCTCCGCCTCGGGCAC
>JAJXSV010000099.1 GCA_021784375.1 Actinomycetes bacterium
ACCATGCCACTCCAAGCCATCACGGCCTGAACACGAACGACGAAGGATCACACCTCGTACACCACCTGCATGGAGTTGACCCATCGGCGAAGTAATCTGTGCATGCGTCCACGCGGATTTCGTCCAAGGCCCGGCGTGAGGTGCGGAGGCTGCTGTGGCGACTGACCAACGGAACCCATACGAACGTTGGGTTGTCCCGGCAGACAGTGAGAAGATCCCGACATCGCCGCCCCCGCAACTGCTGCCAGGGGAGTTGTCGGTCGATGCGGATGCCTTTGACCGATTCTCGCAGTTGGGAGACGTCGCTTTCTGGGAGTATGACTTCACCAAGGACTCGATGGACCGGACGCGCAATCATGACGCGTTGTACGGAATGGAGTGGCAGCAACTCTGGACTGCCGCCAGCTTCCTTGATGCGACACATCCGGACGACCGGCCCATGGCGGAGGCTGTACTTGATCGTGTCCTCTCGGCTGGCGGAGAACATTTGTATGCCTTCGACTTTCGTGTGATCTGGCCGGATGCATCGACTCACTGGCTGTCGGTTCGAGGGCAAGTCATCGCCCGCGACAGCGAGGGACGCGGCGCCATGATCCGAGGCGTGATCAACGACGTCACCCCACGCAAGGAAGCAGAGCAGCGGGAACACCGGCTGGCGGTGCTGTATCACACCCTCAGTGAATGCAACCAGGCCATCGTTCGCTCCGCGGATCCGGCAGAGTTGTTTGCACGTGTCTGTCGAACGACCGTCGAGGCTGGCGGAGCTGACATCGCATGGATCGGAATGGTGGACGATGAGACGGGTCTGATCCATCCGATGTCGTGGGCAGGAGCCGACGCTCGAAACCTGCTATCCGAACGGGCGAGTGTGCTCGGAGCTGGCACTTCAGAGCGTGTGGCGCAACCCAGGACGGACGCACACGGGACGCTCTCCATGGCGAATGTCCAGGATCTGGATCAGGGTGACCCACTGCGCGCGTTCCACGAGCGCTGGTCTGTGCAGGACGTCGCTGAGGTGCCGATCCTCCGCGACGGCAGCGTCATCGGGACGCTGAACCTATACGCCAAGCGGAGCGGCACCTTCGACGATCACGCCCGGTCGCTGTTTGTGGAGATGGCGGGAGACATCGCCTTCGCGCTCGGTCATCTCGATCAGCAGCAGGCGCTCCTGCGACAGGTGGAACAGACGGAGAAGTCCCTGTCGGGCACTGTCGAAGTCGCTTCCTCGCTCAGTGAGATGCGAGACCCCTACACGGCCGGCCATCAGCGCAACGTAGGGGATCTGGCAGCTGCGATCGGCGAGGTTCTGGGCCTCGATGCAGATCGGATCGTGGGGTTGCGCGTGGCAGGACGCCTCCACGACATCGGAAAGATTGTGATCCCCGCAGAGATCCTCACGCGCCCCAGTCGCTTGACGGGCCCGGAATGGGAGATTGTGAAGGCGCATGCCCAGATGGGTCACGACGTCTTGAGCGCCGCGCCGTTCCCGTGGCCGGTTGCTCAGATTGCGCTTCAGCACCATGAACGTCTCGACGGCAGCGGATACCCCCGCGGTCTCGCCGGTGACGAGATTCTGCTGGAGGCGCGCATCACCTCGGTCGCAGACGTGTTCGAGGCTATGTCCGCGCATCGACCGTATCGACCTGGTCTTGGCGTTGATCGTGCACTCGCCGAACTTCAGGATGGAGCGGGGACACGGTACGACGCGGATGCCGTTGCGGCGTGCGTCCTGCTCGTGCGCGAGCGAGGGTTTCACTTCTAGCGGGCATCTACCCTGGTGCCATGCAGGCGAAGGTGAAGAACGGCTTTGCACCGAAGGTGTGTGAGCACTGCGGTCGGCCCTTCGAGTGGCGCAAGAAGTGAGCGCGCGACTGGGAGAAGGTCAAGTTCTGCTCCGACGCCTGCCGGTCGAATCACGCGAGCGGGCGCACGCGCCCCTGACCGTCGACGTTGCGCGGTGTCGCTCCCAGCTGCTGTGAGAGTCGGTCGGCCGCGTTGGCGACGTAGATCCCGAGCCGGTCGAGGTTGGAGCCGACGCGTGCCTTCGGTGCGCTGATGTTGAGGGCGGCGACGATGCGATCGGTGTGATCCCGCACGGGCGCGGGCCGCGACGCTCCACTTCCGCCTTATCGGAATCTCCACGGCGCGTTATCCGTTCAAGTCTGCGACGGGGCTGGAACTCGAGATTTGGACTTTTCTCCGTAGGCCTAGGGGCCCATACACGGCGAATAGGTTCCAGAAAACCCGGGCGCCGTTGTCGTGGTGGCGATTCTAGAGGTCATGTGACGCCGTGGCGGGCGCGCTTGGGGGTGCCGGCGGGCGTGCGGAAGGTGTCTGGGCATGCTGACGCCCACTTTCTTGGCGACGGTGCGGATCGTCCCTGACTCCGCCTCATGATCAGGCAGCGACTGCTTCACGAGCCGCAACGCCTGGGCGTGAAACTCCGGGGGAGACTGCTTTGTCATGTATCCCGCTCCCAGAGAAAGCCGCATCAATCCCAGGCCATCAAGTGCCGGACGACGGTGACGTTCGCCCCCTGCGAAACGCGTCATCGAAGCACGAGTTTGCGCTACCAGGAGGTTGCTCATGACACGCGACACATTGCCGGTGTCCTTGGCGACGCGTGACTGCTAACTTGGGCGCGCTGTGAGCACCATGCTTGGGGAGTTGTGTCTGAAAATCGCTTGCCTGAGGGCGCGTCCGCGGCATTGCTGTCTGCAGCGGCAAGTCTGGCCACCTCAGTCGATGAGGCGGAATTACTGACGCACCTGTGCCGCAATGCGGTTCTCGCAGGTCACAATCGCTTCGCTTGGTACGGGCGCTTGGCGCGTGACGGAACATTTGAGGTGCGCCCTGTCGCTTGGGCCGGCGATTCGAGAATGTACCTGGATGACCTGTACGTCACCTGGGACGATTCCGAGACCGGTCGCGGCCCCGACGGGACTGCCGCTCGGACGGGCCGTGTCGCCACTGTGCATGACACCCGAGCGGTGGCGACCTCGGACAAGGAGCCGGATTTCGGCCCCTGGAAAGTGCGAGCCGACGCCTTCGGCTTTCGCTCCAAGACTGCGATCCCGGTGTTCGTACGCGGGCAGGTGGATGGCATCCTGGCGGTCTACAGCGAGCAGCCGGGCGTCTTTGATGACCTCGCGGATTCAATCCATTTGGCACTTTGCCAACAAGCAGGTGTCGGCTTGGAGCGCTTGCAGGCGGCACGCCGCATGACTGAAGCCCTCGAAGACACGATCAAGGTGCTGAGCGCCACCATCGATGCGCGTGACCCGTACACGGCGGGGCATCAAGCCTCGGTCGCTGCCATCTCCGAGAAGATCGCCATCAAGATGGGCCTGCCTGGGTTTGAAGTTCAGGGGGTGTCGGTGGCGGCTCTTGTCCATGACATCGGCAAGGTTGCCGTGCCCATCGAGCTGCTCCTGAAGCCCAGCGAGCTACGGCCGGAGGAGCGGGCGCTGGTGCAAACGCATACGACACGTGGCCAGGAAGTGCTCGCGGGGATCAACTTCCCCTGGCCCATCGCGCAAATTGTCGGGCAACATCATGAGCGCCTGAATGGCAGTGGCTACCCGAATGCGCTCACCGCGGATGACATCCTTCCCGCCACCAAGATCGTGATGGTTGCCGATGTGTTCGACGCCATGTGCGCCGAACGACCGTACCGACGCCGCCTCCCGGTGCAGACAACCATGAGCTACCTCACCGATCGCAGTGGCCGCGCATTCGACGCCGATGTCGTGGAGGCCCTGCGCGCGATCAAGCCCGAATCCCTCATCGCGGGCTGAGGTGCAACAGTCGGCAGTGGCCTGCCGACGCTGACGCCGACCGATCCGTTTCCTGGCAGCGACACCGGGTCTCCGGCGTGTGGCCGGCAGGGCGAAAAGGTCTGGATTGCATAACAGTTGCATAACAACAATGCCCATTCACTTGTGCAGGAAACCGCGTATGCCACGACTGAGAGCGCTCTCAGTCAGGAATTCTGGCTGAGGGACTGGCGAAGTTCGTGGTCAGTCATGACCGTGCATATTCAAAGAATTGGAGCAGAACATGAAACTCCACGGTCGAATGGGCAGGGTCGCCTCGGTCCTGCTTGTGGCTGCTGCGTTCGCGGTGCCAGTTGCACCAGCGCATGCCGCAGACCAGATCAACCTGCAGATGTGGACCTTCGGTGACATGGGCCTTGGTGAACTCATCAAGACCTACGAGACGTTGCACCCCAACATCACGATCACGATCAAGCAGTGTGACTACGACGCGCACCATCAAGCGCTGCTGACGGCTCTCGCCGCAGGCAACACCCCTGACATCGCAGCGATCGAGGTCGGCTACTCGTCGCTGTTCAAGTCGTACCCGACACAGTTCACCGACCTGCGCAAGTACGGCGCGGCCAGCCTGGCCAAGAACTACCTGCCCTGGCGCTGGGAGCAGGGCGTCGCCCGCAACGGCACCATCATCGGAATCCCCACCGACGTCGGCGGTATGGCGCTGGCCTACCGCAAGGATCTCTTCGCAGCGGCTGGCCTTCCGACTGATCGCGCAGCCGTGAGCAAGGCCATGAAGACCTGGGCCGGGTTCATCGCCATGGGCAAGAAGTACAAGGCAGCCACCGGCAAGGCCTGGATCGACAGTGCCGGCATGGTGTACTCCGCTGCCTCACGTCAGGGCCCCAAGTACGTGCAGTACTACGACGAGAAGACCAACAAGGTCGTCGCAGCCACCAACCCGCAGATCAAGTCGGCGTGGAACACCACCATGGCCGTGATCAAGGCCGGCCTCTCGGCCAAGATCGGTGCCTGGTCAAGCGACTGGAACGCCGGCATGAACAATGGCTCCTTCGCCGTCATGACGGCGCCGGCGTGGATGATGGCCTACATCCAGGGCCAGGCTCCCGACACCTCCGGCAAGTGGGACATCGCCTCCCTTCCCGGCGGCGGCGGCAACTGGGGTGGTTCGCAGTTGGCCATTCCGGCAGCAGCGCAGCACCCCAAGGAGGCCTACGACTTCATCCGCTGGGCCCTCAGCCCGGAGAACCAGCTCGAGGTCTTCAAGCTGCACGGCAACTTCCCGGCAGCCTCGTCGATCTACAACACGAGCGATATCCAGGACTTCTCGAATCCCTTCTTCAGCAACGCGCCGGTCGGCAAGATCTACGTGAAGGCCGTTGAGGCAATCAAGAAGCCGATCTACGAAGGTCCCAAGCAGCGCCAGATCGACACGGCCATCGGCAATGCCATCAGCCGCGTTGAGCAGGGCAAGCAGGCGGCGCCGGCGGCCTGGGCTGACGCCATGAAGACGATCAAGACGACGCTCGGTTAGTCGTCGAACCTCACGAGCAGTGGGTTGTTCGTGGCGTGGCCGACGCTGCGCCACGAACAACCCGCGCTCCAGCCAGCACATCGAGCCTCGGGACTTGGAGTCAGTTTCATGCGACGCAACAAAGGAATCGTTCCGACGAGTGAACGGGTGTTCGGATACGGCTTCGTTTCGCCGTTCTTCCTCATCTTCCTGACCTTCGGCCTGTTCCCGATCCTGTACTCGATCTACATCGCCTTCTTCGACTGGGATCCCCTCGGTCTGCACACCTTCATCGGTATGCAGAACTTCCAGAACCTGCTGCAGGACGACCGTTTCTATATTGCGCTGCGCAACACCATGAGCCTGTGGGTGCTCTCGACGCTGCCGCAGCTCTTCATGGCCCTCGGGCTGGCGTCGCTGCTGAACCGTCGCGGGCTCAAGTTCGCCGGCTTCTGGCGTGCTGCGGTGCTGGTTCCCAACGTCACCTCCGTGGTCGCGGTGGCGGTGATCTTCGGGTCACTGTTCGGACGGGACTTCGGCATCGTCAACTGGTTGCTGCACTTCGCGGGTGTTCACGCCATCGACTGGACGGGGAGTCCGCTCAGCAGCCACCTCCAGATCGCCGCCATGGTGGCCTGGCGCTGGACGGGCTACAACGCCCTCATCTACCTGGCAGCCATGCAGGCCATCCCCAAGGACCGCTACGAGTCCGCGGAAGTCGATGGCGCCAATGCCTGGCAGCAGTTCCGGTATGTGACCGTACCGGGTATTCGCAACACCCTGATCTTCACTGTGACCGTCTCCACCATCTACGGTCTGCAGATCTTCGCCGAGCCCCTCATCCTGGGCGGCGTCTCCTACTCGGGTGGCGATTCGCGTCAGTACTCGACGCTCTCGTTGTTCCTGTTCGAGCAGGCCTTCTCGGAATTCCGCTTCGGCTATGCGGCCGCCATCGGCGTGGTTTCGCTGCTGATTATCGCCGGCTTCTCCTTCCTGAATTCCGCCATCACCCGCCGTCTTGCCCAAGGGGAGGAGTGACCTCATGGCACTCACATTCGGACGCCGTGCCAAGCAGGCCAAGACCTCCGGTGACGCGCGAGGATTCACCTACTTCGCGCTCGCGATCTTCGTCTTCGTCTGCATCTTCCCCTTCTACTGGATGTTCGTCGTTGCATCGAACGACAGCAGCGTGATCTCGGCCTACCCCCCGCATGTCATGCCCGGCCCGAACCTGATGACGACGATCAACAGCGTCTTCAAGGTGGTGCCATTCCACAAGGCGCTGCTCAACAGCCTGCTCATCTCCACCATCGTCGCTGCATCCCAGGTGTTCTTCTCCACCTTGGCCGGCTACGCCTTCTCCAAGTTGCGATTCGCGGGCAAGCGCCTGATGTTCGGCTTCATCCTCTTCACCATGATGATCCCGGGACAGCTGGGAATCGTGCCCCTGTACCTGCTCATGTCGAAACTGCACTGGGTGGACAGCCTGCAGGCCGTCATCGTCCCCGGCCTGGTCTCCGCCTTCGGCGTCTTCTGGATGCGGCAGACGATCACCGGTGAGATTCCCGATGAGCTGATCCAGGCCGCGCGAATGGATGGGGCCGGTGTGTGGCGCATCTACCGCAGCATCGTGATGCCCATCATCAAGCCGACGGCACTGGTGTTGGGGCTGTTCTCCTTCCTCGCCTCCTGGACCGACTTCATCTGGCCGCTGCTGGTCCTGAACTCACCGGCACACTTCACCGTGCAGGTGGCCATCAAGCAGCTGCGCGCCGCCTACTTCATCGACTACGCGTCCCAAATGGGTGGCTCCTTCCTCGCCACCATTCCCTTGCTCATCCTGTTCGTATTGGTCGCGAGGCGCCTCGTCTCCGGAGTTATGGAAGGAGCGGTCAAGGGATGAAGCTCTCTGATGTGAATCTCGCCGGGCTGCCCGAGGATTTCGTGTGGGGAGTTGCAGCATCTTCGTACCAACTGGAAGGCGGTGCGATCCTGGGTGATCGCGGCCGCTGCATCTGGGACGATTTCGCAGCCCAGCCCGGCGCCATCGCCGACGGCACCACGCATCCGCGCGGTATCGAGCACATCAGCCATCTCGACGAGGACCTCGATCTGATGGCCGAACTC
>JAJXSV010000100.1 GCA_021784375.1 Actinomycetes bacterium
CTGGTGCTCGAGGCTCCCGATTCACCGGCAGCACTGGAGATCTTCCGCGTGGCCGACGGCTTCCTGCAACAGCCGCGAGGGCTGGTGGGCAAGACCCTCAACCTCACGCCGACCAAGCACTGACCTCAGCTGATATCGCGGGGATCCACCCCTGCCGGTCGGGGCAACTCGGGAGCAGGCGCGGCCGTTGGCGAGGCGGGATCGGCGGCCTGACCATGCACGGCGTCGTTGGCGTCACGAAGGGCCTGATTGGCAGCGCGGCGGGCATCGTCGATCGGGGACACGATGTCGCGCAGGGCGCGGCGGGGGTCGAGGTCACGGATGTCGCGCAGCGTCTGCTCGTCGATGTCGGCTGCCTGCACCAGGCTTTCCTTGGCGGCATTGGCCTGCTCGCGCAGCGTGCGCAGCAACTGTGCAGCCTGCATGGCCACCTTGGGCAGGCGATCGGGACCGAAGATGACGAGGCCCACCACCGCGATCATCAGGATCTCGCCTATACCCATGTCGAATAGCACGCGAGCAGCCTAATTCGTCGTGGTGTCAGCCCCCAGCGTCACCCTCGCCGTCTTGCCGCTCTTGAGGGTCAGGGTGATGACGTCACCCGGACGATGTGAGCGGATGTCGACGATGAGCTGTGTGGGATCGGCCACGGTGGCGCCATCCACGGCCACGATGATGTCTCCGGCCTTGAGCCCGGCCTTGGCTGCACCCTGACCTGCCTTGACGTCGGCGATGCGCGCGCCCTGACCCGCGAACTGGGTGTCGATGCTGACGCCCATCACCGGTACCTGTGACTTTCCGGTCTTGATGATCTCCTCGGCGATGCGCTTGGCCTGGTTGCCGGGGATGGCGAAGCCGAGGCCGATGGAACCGCTCTGGCCGCCGAAGCCCGAACCCAGCGAGGCGATGGCCGAGTTCACGCCGATCACCGCCCCACTCTGATCGATCAGCGGGCCACCGGAGTTGCCGGGGTTGATGGCCGCATCGGTCTGGATGGCGTTGAAGTAGGAAAGGGCCGCACCACCGCCCGAATCACCCGCGGTCACCGGACGATTGAGGGCGCTCACGATGCCGCTGGTGACAGTGCCCTGCAGGCCCAGCGGCGAACCGATGGCGATGACGGGGTCGCCGACCACCACCCCGTTGCTGTTGCCGAAGGTGACGGCCGGCAGGCCGCTCTGCTCCACCTTCACCACGGCCAGGTCGTAGGCGCTGTTGGAGCCGACCACAGTGCCCTTGGCCTTGGACCCGTTGGCGAACACCACGTTGATGGAGGTCGGGTTGCCAACGCCGGCAACGACATGGTGGTTGGTGAGGATGTAACCGTCGGAGCGGATGATGAAGCCGGAACCGGTGGCACTGCCCTGATCGCCGGTGACGTCGAGGTTGACGACACTGGGCGTGAGCTTGGCGGCGAGGGCGGCGACGGAACCGGCGGGACGCGCCGTGCTCGTGTTCGCCAACTGCATGAGTGAGGCGCCGGTTCCGCCGTCGTTGAGCAGCGCGTGATCAACCGCACCACCGATGAGGCCGGCCACCAGGGCCATGGATATGGCGAGCGAAGGGCGCACCATGCGCCGCGGCGCAGCGGCCGTCGGACTGCTCGCCAGATGGGCACTGCCCAAGGCCGGTGCAACCCCAGCGGCGGACGTCACACTCTCGGACGCGGTGCTGTCGGCGACCTCGGCGGAAACCTCGCCAGTAGCAGTGCCCGGCCCCGGCTCGGTGGCCCACTCGGTGGCGGACGGCTCGGCCAATTCGTTCTCGGAGTTCGGTTCGTACGTCATGTGGCCATTCTCGCCTCCCACCCCGCGGGCGGAAGTACCACACCGGCCTCGGTACACGTGCGTGACAGAGGAATTGCCGATCGCTTACTCGTTCGGGAGCAATCTGGGAAAAGTGCCCGCGCCTCCGCGCCCGCCCGCGATCACGCCACTAGCCTGCAGACGTGGACGTAGACGAACCCCTCTGGCCGGTCCCCACCGAGGCCACTTGGGATTTCACCGAGGCCTACTGCCCCGAGAGCGATGCCATCGTGCAGGCCCGTCAGCGGGCCGATGAACTGGGCGTCACTGCCGTGTCCCCGGGCGCGGGGGCTGCGTTGCGCATGCTCACGGCCATGACTCATGCCAGGAACGTGGTGGAGATCGGCACGGGAACCGGCGTCACAGCCCTGTGGATGCTGCAGGCCTTGCGCGAGGACGGCCAGTTCACCTCCATCGACGTGGAGGGTGAGCACCACCGCATCGCCCGCGAGATGTTGGCGGCCGCGGATGTGCCGCAGGGACGCGTGCGCCTGATCGCCGGGCGGCCCGGCGAGATCCTGCCCAGGCTGCAGGATGGCGCCTACGACGTGGTGCTGCTCAACGTGGAGCCGGCGGCGCTCAATCCCATGCTCGATCTGTCATTGCGCCTGCTGCGACCGGGCGGGATCTTCGCCGTGTCCAACATCTTCGGCAACAACCGGCTCGGTGACCCGGCGCAACGCGACCCCGCCACCGTGGCGCGGCGCCTTTTCGCCCATCGTGTGGCAGAGGATCCGCGGCTGCTCCCCGCGCTACTGGCAGCCGGGGACGGACTGCTCGTGAGCGTGCTCCTGCCCGCGGAGCCCTAGGAAAGGAAAAGGCCCCGATCCACAGGGATCGAGGCCTCACAGGGATTCGTCAGCCGACGACTCCTGCAATCTGGCTTCCCAGATCACGCGCCTCATCAGGCGTGAGCGCGACAACCAGACGCCCGCCACCCTCGAGGGGGACCCGCATCACGATGACGCGCCCTTCCTTGACGACCTCCATGGGACCATCACCGGTACGGGGCTTCATTGCCGCCATGCTGCTGCCTTTCGTAGTCGACGTAAGCGTCGGATTGCCCATTATTCCGTACGGGCTTGGTGATTCCGAAATCAAGGTCCCGTACGAGCCGAGGCACTCCCCCTCCGGAAACAGCCCTGCAGGTGGTCATCGACCAGACCGTTGGCCTGCATGCCGGCATGGAGCGTGGTGGGCCCCACGAACACGAATCCGCGAAGCTTGAGCAGCTTGGCGAGCGCCGCGGAAGCCGAAGTGGACGTCGGTAGATCGCCGAATTGGCGCGGCGGGCGGCGGAATCCCTCGCGACGGAGCTCGGCATCGGTGGGTGCGTGACGGCGCATGATGGCGTCCAGCGCACCCTCCCCCTCCCGCTCCCGAAGCTCGCGCAGCGCCCGGGCATTGGTGATGGTGGCCAGGATCTTCTGCCGGTTGCGGATGATGCCGGGGTCGGTGAGCAGGCGCTGCACATCCGTATCGTCGAATGCCGCCACCCGCTCGGGATCGAAGCCGGCGAAGGCCTGGCGGAAGGCGGGGCGCTTACGCATGACGATGAGCCAGGAGAGGCCGCTCTGGAAGGACTCGAAGGTGAGACGCTCGTAGTAGGCGACGTCGCCCGAGATGGGCACGCCCCATTCCTCGTCGTGATAGCGCACATAATCAGGAGTGAGCCCGGGCCAGGCACACCGGCGCAGACCGGCGCCCGCGTCCGAGGCATCGATCAGGGATTCCATCCGCCCATCTTCACATCTTCTGCAGGGCAGAACCTTCACCAAAGCTGCGACGAGCACAGGGGGCAACCCTGATGTGACAATGCTTTGCTCATCCCATCGGTTGTACAACCGCCGGGCATTGAGGGCTGACCGGGATCATTGAGAAGGGTTTCCATGAAGATCAGTTTGAGGACCGCGGTTGCCGCGGGCACCATCGCCGCACTGGGCATCGCTGGTGCACTCATCGCCGGCCCCGCATCCGCCAACGGCAAGGCCGATGCCGTGAAGAATGCCCAGCAGTTCAGCCTGCGCGGCGGCCAGGGCGGCCCCGGCTTCATGGGCGGGATGATGGGCGGCTTTGACAATGACACCGCGACCATCGGTCCCATGCTGCGCGGCCGTGGCGAATTCGGTGGCCCTGGCATGATGCGCGGCCGTGGCGAATTCGGTGGCCCCGGCATGATGCGCGGCGGCGCCATGCTGCACTCCGAAGGGGTCGTGGCCCAGCGTGACGCCTCGGGCAATGTCACCTATGTGACAGTGCGCATGCAGCAGGGCAAGGTCACCGCGGCCGACGCGGCGTCGATCACCGTCCAGAGCGACGACAAGGTGTCCTACATCTGGCCCATCACCAGCACCACCAAGCTCTTCCACAACGGCGCCCTCGCCAAGGCCACCGATTTCGCCGTTGGCGATCTGGTGATGGCAAACGGCACCGTTGCCTCCGGCGGTGCTGTCACCACGAACATCATCGCCAACCACCCGGCCCGACCCGTCCAGCCTGCGCCCAAGGCGTCGACTTCCTCCTCGACCGCCAGCAACACCTGATCCAGGCACCACGATGGCCCCGGTCCACACCGGGGCCATCGTCGTTCGTGGGGGGCTCAGGCCCCCAGCCAGGCCTTCATCTGCGCCTCCATGCGCCGCAGCTGCGCCAGCGGTGCGTACTCGTGCGGAGTATGGGCCAGCGAAGGATCGGCGGGCCCGAAGTTGACCGCCGGCACATCAAGCGCGCTGAAACGTGCGACGTCCGTCCAGCCGTACTTGGGATTCACCACGCCACCAGTGGCGGCGACGAAGGCCGCCGCAGCCGGGCGCGTGAGCCCGGGCAGCGCTCCATCGGCCGCGTCCACCACACCCAGTTCACAGTCTGCGAAAAGCTCCCGCAGATGCGCCTCGGCCTGGGCCGCTGTGCGATCGGGTGCGAAACGATGATTCACCGTGATGACGACCTCATCGGGCACCACGTTCCCCGCCACACCCCCCGTGATGAAGACGGCCTGCAATCCTTCGCGATATTCCAGTCCGTCGATCACCGGGCGACGCGGCACATAGCCGTTGATGCGATTGAGGATCTCCGCGCTGGCATGAATGGCGTTCTGCCCCAGCCAGCCCCGCGCGGTGTGGGCCCGACGACCCCGTACCGTCAATTCGATACGCAGCGTCCCCTGACAGCCCGCTTCGATGACACCATTCGACGGCTCCATCAGAATCGCGAAATCCCCTTGCAGCAATTGGGGTTTCGTCTCGGCGATGCGTTTGAGGCCATTGCGGGTCGCCTCCACTTCCTCGCATTCGTAGAAGACGAAGGTGAGGTCGCGGTTGGGCGTGGTGACGTCGTTTGCCAACTTCAGTTGCACGGCAACGCCGCTCTTCATGTCACAGGCGCCGAGCCCGTACAGGCGATCCTCATCCACCGAGTGGTCCCCGGCCGCATCGGCCACCGGCGCCTTTTCGCCAGCTCTCACCACCAGCGCCCGATCGTTACCGGAGGAGGGCACGGTGTCGATGTGCCCGGCGATGATGACGCGTTCGGACCGACCGAGCTGGGTGGAGGCGACGATGGAGTCGCCATCGCGCACCACCATGAGGTGGGGAAGCGCACGCAGGGCCGCCTCGATGGTGTCGGCCAGGGCGGCTTCGTGGCCGGACTCACTGGGTGTCTCAATGAGTGCGCGCGCCAGATCGACGACGTCGACGGAGAGGTCCATGGCCTAAGCGTGCCGTAGTGCGGTGATTCCATCCAACGAGCGCGGCCTCGGTAGCGTTGGCGTCATGACTGCTGCAGCTGCCCTCGGCCTGGCCACCTTCTCCGGCGACACCCTGCTGGACGTCTGGTACCCGCAACCGGTGCTGGGATCCAGGCCGGCGGACGTGGCCGAACTCGAGCACGCGGCCCGCCACGACGACCTGCGCGACGTGCGCGTGACCGTGGTCAGCACCGTGATCAACGATCTCGACAGCGCGCCAACGGATGCAGCGGACGTCTACCTGCGACTGCATCTGCTCTCACATCGTCTGGTCAAGCCCCGCTCCATCAATCTCAACGGCGTGTTCGGGCTGCTCAGCAACGTGGTCTGGACGTCCATCGGCCCGGTGGCGGTCGATGCCATCACAGCGGTCCGGCTGCGGGCGCGCACCCGGGGTATCGAGTTCCAGGTCTTCGGCATCGACAAATTCCCACGCATGGTCGACTACGTCGTCCCCACCGGCGTCCGCATCGCCGACGCCGACCGTGTGCGCCTCGGTGCGCATCTCGCCGAAGGGACCACCGTCATGCACGAGGGCTTCGTGAACTTCAATGCGGGCACCCTGGGCAGTTCCATGGTGGAGGGGCGCATCTCACAGGGCGTGATCGTGGGCAATGGCTCGGACATCGGCGGTGGCTCCTCGATCATGGGCACCCTCTCCGGCGGCGGTCAGGAGGTCATCAGCATCGGTGAGGGCTGCCTGATCGGTGCCAATGCCGGCGTGGGCATCTCCCTGGGTGACGGCTCGGTGGTGGAGGCGGGCACCTACATCACCGCGGGCTCCAAGCTCACGCTGCCCGACGGTCAGGTGGTGAAGGGCCGCGAGCTCTCCGGCCTTCCCAACATGCTCTTCTGGCGCAACTCGGTCACCGGCGCGCTGGAAGCCAAGCCGCGCAAGGGAAGCTGGGGCGGCCTGAACGCTGCATTGCACGCATGAGCGGCGCTACCGCGCACGCGGTCTGCGTCTTCTGCTCCTCCAGCAACGCCATCGATCAGCGCTATCTGCGGCTGGCCGCAGAACTGGGAACGGCATTGGCGCAGCACGGGTTCTCGCTGGTGACCGGCGGTGGCAGCGTGTCCATGATGGGGGCCATCGCACGTGCCACCCGTGCATCGGGCGGCCATACGGTGGGCGTGATTCCACAGGCGCTGGTGGACATGGAGGTGGCCGACCATGACGCCGACGAGTTCATCGTCACAGCCGACATGCGGACCCGCAAGGCGGAGATGGATCGCCGCGCCGATGCCTTCATCACGCTGCCGGGCGGTATCGGGACGCTGGAGGAACTCACCGAGGTCTGGACCTCGTTCACGCTGGGCATGCATCGCAAACCGGTGATCGTCATCGATCCCTGGGGCGATTTCGCCCATCTGCGCGCGCTCATCGGGCACCTCACGGCCAGCGGTTTCGTGCGTGCGCAGGCCGCGGCTGCACTGCACTGGGTCGCCGATGTGGATGCTGCAATGGCACTGCTGGACAGCCATCTGGAAAGCATCGAGGGCCCCGCCACCAGCGTGGACGAGACCCTCGAATCGAGCGGTTGAGCGACGAGTTACGACGAGCGCTGGCTCAGCGGCACGTAGTCACGCTCGGGAACACCCACGTACACCTGTCGCGGGCGACCGATCTTGGTGGTCGGGTCCTCGATCATCTCGCGCCACTGGGCGATCCAGCCCGGCAGGCGACCCAGAGCGAAGAGCACCGTGAACATCTGCGTCGGGAAGCCCAGTGCCTTGTAGATGAGGCCGGTGTAGAAGTCGACGTTGGGGTAGAGCTTGCGTTCGATGAAGTAGTCGTCGCTGAGGGCCGCGGCCTCCAACTTCTTAGCGATGTCGAACAGCGGATCGTCGATGTGCAGCGCGGTGAGCACCTCGTCC
>JAJXSV010000004.1 GCA_021784375.1 Actinomycetes bacterium
CATGAGCCGCATGCCATACCGGGTCTTCCTCAAGTGGAATGCCATGGGCGGCATCGTGTGGGGCGGTGGCGTGGTGGTACTCGGATACGTGTTCGCGCACTCGCTGCATCGCCTGGAGACGGCGCTCAAGTGGTGGTCGCTCGTGCTCGTCGTCGCCGTGGCCTTCGGTATCTGGCAGGCGCACAAGCAGATCGATGCCGCCATGGAGCGGGTCGAGGATTCGCTCGACGAGCAGGCACCGTGAGGGCACACGGACAGCCGGCCCACGCCGACCCGGTCGCACATGACATCGTCGCCAACTCGGTCCTGCCGGGAAGGCGCGAACCCGTCCGCTTCCGCACCTCCGATGGCATGCACCTCGTCGGTGAGCTGGCCCTGCCGCTGCGCCCCCCGCGCCACACCATCGTGTGCCTGCACCCGAACCCGGTGCAGGAGGGCAACATGGACTCCCACGTCCTGCGCAAGCTGGCCTGGCGCTTCCCGGCCCTGTTCGACGTCGCCGTCCTCCGCTTCAACTTCCGTGGCGTGACGTCGCGCGCCGGCACGAGCGAGGGGGAGACGGACGCGGGCGAGCGCGAGGGCCTGGATCTGGCGGCTGCGCTCAGGTTCATCGACCAGCGCGGGCTCCCCGAGCCCTGGATCGTGGGCTGGTCCTTCGGCACCGACGTCACCCTGCGCCATGCCGCAGGCATGCGCATCCAGGGGGCCGTCCTGCTCTCCCCTCCGCTGCGCTGGACCGATGTCGACGACCTGGACCGCTGGGCGGCGAGCGGCAAGCCGCTCGTGTGCCTGGTGCCGGAGTTCGATTCCTTCCTGCAGCCCCAGGAGGCGCGGGAACGTTTCGCACGCATCCCGCAGGCGCAGGTGATCGAGGGCCCCGGCTCGAAGCACCTCTGGGTCGGCGAACTGTCGGTGCGCCAGGCCCTGCAGGGCATCGCGCACGCGGTGGTCGGCGCCGATGCCGAGCTGCCGCACACCTGGCAGGGCCCCATGGAACGATGGAACGACATCAAGGGGGCGGCGGTGCCGGTGCCGTTGCAGCACGCGTCACACCCCACGTCGAACCAGCCCTGAACGAGACGGACGAGAGGATGCCCATGCTTGCGTACGCGGAGACCGGGTCAGGTCCCGCACTGGTGCTCCTGCACGCCTTCCCGCTCGATCGCACGCTCTGGCGGGATGTCGTCGGGCACATCGCGGCGAGCGGCTGGCGGGTCATCACGCCTGACCTCCCGGGTTTCGGCGCAAGTGAGGAATCCGTTGGCAGCCTTGAGGATTCCGCTTCGGCGGTGGCGACCCTCATGAACAACCTGGGTGAGAACGCTGCCGTCATCGGCGGCTGCTCCATGGGCGGGTACGTGGCGCTCGCCTTCGCCGCGCAGTATCCCGACCGCACCGCGGGCCTGATCCTCACCGACACCAAGGCCAGTGCCGACGGCGATGAGGCACGGGCGAATCGCGAACGCATTGCCCTGCAGGTGCTCGACTCGGGCTCCACGGCCGCGCTGGCTTCCACCATGCCCGACTCGATGCTCAGCCCATCGACGCTGGCGTCGCGGCCGGAGGTGCGCGAATGGCTGAAGGCGACGATCCTGCAGCAGCGGCCGACGAGCGTCGCCGCGGCGCAGCGCGCCATGGCGGAGCGGCCGGAGCGCTTCGAGGCACTCCGGGCCCTGCGCGTGCCGGTGCTCAGCCTGCGCGGCGCCGACGATCTCACGGCTACGGCTGAGGACCACAGGCGCATGGCGGATGCCGCAGGCGATGCCCTGGACGTCGTCGTACCGGGTGCGGGCCACCTGCTCCCGATCGAGCAGCCGGCCGCCTTCGCGGAGCAGGTCGTCGGGTTCCTGCGTCGGTTGCGCACGCCGTCCTGCTGATCGGCGCACGCGCAGGTCGAGCGGCGTCACGGATGCGCGTGCAGCGCCCGCTGTGCGGCGCCGCGCGTAGGGTTCGAGGGCACCACCTTCAGGAGGTCTCATGTCCGCGTCGGTCATCATCGGGGGAGCACGCACGCCGATCGGACGGTTGCTCGGCAGCCTCAAGGACCTCACCGCCGCGGACCTGGGGGCGCACGCGATCCGGCACGCGCTCGAGCGGTCCCATGTGGCGCCCGATCTCGTCCAACACGTGCTCATGGGGAACGTCATCCAGGCCGGGAACGGGCAGAATCCGGCGCGCCAGGCGGCCGTGGCGGCCGGCATCGGCATGCACGTCCCGGCACTCACGATCAACAAGGTCTGCCTGTCGTCGCTCGAAGCCATCGCCTACGCGGACTTCATGATCCGAGCCGGCGAGGCCGACTGCATCGTGGCCGGCGGCATGGAGTCCATGACGCGCGCGCCGCACTTGCTGCCGGGCGGACGCGAGGGCGTGAAGTACGGATCCTGGGAGCTGCTCGACTCCATCGCCGAGGACGCGCTCACCGACTCCTTCGAGCGCGTGTCCATGGGAACCAGCACCGATCGGTACAACGACGACCACGTGCACCTCAGCCGCGAGGAGCAGGACGCCTTCGCGGTGCGCTCGCACCAGCGGGCGCACTCGGCCACCAGCAGCGGCGTGTTCGCTCACGAGCTGGCACCCATCAGCATCCCGCAACGCAAGGGTCCCGACGTCGTGCTCGGTCACGATGAGGGCGTGCGCGGCGACGTCAGCATGGAGTCACTGGCCAGGCTGCGACCGGCCTTCGTCGACGGCGGCACCGTCACGGCCGGCAACGCGTCACAGATCTCCGACGGCGCGGCGGCGGTCGTCGTCATGTCGAAGGCGCGCGCGGAAGCACTGGGCCTGCAGTGGATCGCGGAGGTCGTCAGCACGGCCTCGGTCGCCGGTCCCGATCCCTCGCTGGCCTTCCAGCCCGCCAACGCCACTGCGGCAGCGCTCGCCAAGTCCGGGCTCACCGTGCATGACCTCGCGCTCGTGGAATTCAACGAGGCCTTCGCCGCCGTCGGCCTCAGCTCCCAGCGCAAGCTCAGTATCCCCGACGACATCCTCAACGTGAACGGTGGGGCGATCGCCATGGGCCATCCGGTGGGGATGTCGGGAGCGCGCCTGACGCTGCACCTGGCCCTCGAACTGGGCCGGCGCGGCGGTGGCTACGGGGCGGCCGCCCTGTGCGGTGGCGGCGGCCAGGGGAACGCGATCATCCTCAAGGTCTGAGATTTGGCAGGATTGCCCCCATGGCCGATATGAACATGCACGGGGTCATCGACCTCGGGGCGCTCTCGACTGCCCGCAAGCAGGAGGCCGCAGCCGCGGTCGCCAAGGCGAGTGCGCCCGCCGGCGTCATCATCGACGTCACCGACGCCACCTTCGAGCGGGATGTCCTGCAGAAGTCGGCACAGGTGCCGGTGGTGCTGGACTTCTGGGCGACCTGGTGTGCGCCCTGCCGCCAGCTGTCGCCGATCCTGGAGAAACTGGCCGCCGAGTACGGCGGGCGCATCATCCTCGCCAAGGTGGACTCCGACGCCAACCCGGCGCTCTCCCAGGCCTTCCGCGTGCAATCCATCCCCTCCGTGTTCGCACTCATCGCGGGGCAGCCGGTGCCGATGTTCCAAGGGGCGCTGCCCGAACCCCAGGTGCGCCAGGTGTTCGAGAAGCTGCTCGAGGCAGCGGCGCAGGCCGGGGTGACCGGCACCGTCGACGGTGCGACGCCGGCGAGCGCACCCGAGGAGCCGGCGGAGGACCCGCGCTACGTCGCCGTGCATGAGGCCATCGAGGCCGGGCAGTTCGACCTGGCAGCACAGGCGGCCAAGGTGCTCCTGGAGGCCCGCGATCCCGAGGGACCGGCCCTCCTCGCCTACGTCGCCATGCGCCAGCGCATGGCCACGACGGACGAGGCCCTGGCACGTGCGGCCTTCGCGGCGGCACCGCACCTGGTGCAGGCGCTACTGGGCGTCAGCGACTTCGACTTCTTCACGGTGGGACCGAAGCCGGTGTACGACCGGCTGGTGGAAGCCCTGCGCGGGAGTGCCGGGGAGGACCGCGACGGGATCAAGCAGCGCCTGCTCGACTACTTCGCGATCGACGGCGCCACGCCGGATTCCATCGCGGCCCGCAAGGCCATGACGGCCGCGCTCTTCTGAGGGGTGGGGCCAGGCACGCCGGCGGTGCTGGCCCCCCTCGATCCCGTGGACGATGCCCCGGGGACTACGCGCTCGGCTTGAACCACACGGTGGCCATCGGAGGCACGATGATCTGTGCCGACGCCGGACGCCCGTAATGCGGGACGTTGACGGCAGTGATGGACGCACCGTTGGTGAGGCCGGAGCCGCCGAACTCCACATCGTCCGTGTTCAGCACCTCCAGCCACTCGCCAGCAGAGGGCAGGGCGATGGTGTGCGAGGTCAACGGCACCGGGGAGAAGTTGGTGATGCTCGCCATCACCTCGCCGTCATGGCCGTGCCGCAGCCAGGCGAAGGTGTTGTGCGCTGCGTCATCGGAGTCGAGCCACTCGAACCCCAGCGGCTCGTTGTCACGTTGCCACAGCGCCGGGGTCTCGCGGTACAGCCGGTTCAGCTCGCGCACCGCGGCCTGCACACCCTGGTGCTCTGCGAACTGCAACAGCCACCAGTCGAGCGAGTTGCCGGAATTCCACTCGGCTGACTGGGCGAACTCCGATCCCATGAACAGCAGTTGCTTGCCGGGGTGCGCCCACATGAAGCCGAGGTAGGCGCGCAGCGAGGCCAGCTTCTGCCAGCGGTCACCGGGCATGCGGTCGATGAGCGAGCCCTTCCCATGGACCACCTCGTCATGCGAGATGGGCAGGATGAACTTCTCGCTCCACGCGTACACGAGCGAGAAGGTCATCTCGTTGTGGTGGTATTGCTTGTAGATGGGGTCGAGCTTCATGTACTCGAGGGAGTCGTGCATCCAGCCCATGTTCCACTTGAGCCCAAATCCCAGCCCGCCCCATTGCACGTCGTTGGTGACGCCCGGCCACGCCGTCGACTCCTCAGCGATGGCGATGACGCCGGGGTCGCGCGCGGCCAGCACGGACGTCATCTCGCGCATGAACTCCACTGCCTCCAGGTTCTCGCGGCCGCCGTACTGGTTGGGTGCCCATTGGCCCTCCTCGCGCGAGTAGTCGAGGTACAGCATCGAGGCTACGGCGTCCACGCGCAGCGCGTCCACGTGGAACTGCTCGACCCAGAAGACGGCATTGGCGACGAGGAAATTGCGGACCTCGGTGCGGCCGAAGTCGAAGATGTAGGTGCCCCAGTCCATGTGCTCGCCGCGTCGCGGATCCGGGTGCTCGTACAGGGGGGTGCCGTCGAAGCGGCCGAGTGCCCAGTCGTCCTTGGGGAAGTGCGCCGGCACCCAGTCGACGATCACGCCGATGCCCGCGTTGTGCAGGGTGTCGATGAGGAAGCGCAGGTCATCGGGATCACCGAAGCGCGCAGTCGGCGAGAAGTACCCGGTGACCTGGTAACCCCAGGACGGCTCGAAGGGGTGACTGGCGACGGGCAGGAACTCCACGTGCGTGAAGCCCTGCTCGAGCACGTACTCGGTGAGCTGCACGGCGAGTTGGCGGTAGCTGAGGCCGCGCCGCCAGGAGCCGAGGTGCACCTCGTACACGCTCATGGGGGCGTTGCGCGGGTCGACCGACGCGCGTCGGCTGATCCAGTCGTCATCGGTCCACTGGTAGCCGGGGGTGAAGACCACCGAGGCGGTCGCTGGTGGCACCTCACTGAATTGCGCAAGCGGATCGGCCTTGTCCCGCATGATGCCGTCCGGTCCGGTGATGCGGTACTTGTACGACTCCCCATCGCCGACGAAGGGGACGAACAGTTCCCACACGCCGCTGATGCCGAGGGAGCGCATGGGGTGCGCCGATCCGTCCCAGTGGTTGAAGTTGCCGACGACCTGCACGCCACGGGCGTTGGGGGCCCACACTGCGAACGCGGTCCCGGTCACGTCGCCCATGGGCGACGCGTACTTCCGGGTGTGCGCGCCCAGGACGTTGAACATGTCCTGGTGTTGGCCGCCGCGCAGCAGGTGCAGGTCGAAGTCGCCGAGCGTGGGCAGGAAGCGGTACGGGTCGTCAGCCGGGATGGCATCCCCGGAGTAGCGCACCTCGAGGCGGTAGTCGGGTACCGCCTCACCGGGCACGACGACGGCCCACACACCACGGTGCTCGTGCTTGGCCGCGAAGCGCCCCTCCGCCGTGACGACCACCACGCTCAACGCGTAGGGCCGGAGGACGCGGATGGTGCAGGCGCCGGCGAAGGGGTGGGGGCCCAGCACGCTGTGCGGGTCGTAGTAGCGCCCGTCGACGATGGCGTCGATGACCCCGAAATCAACCGGCGCCAACTTCAGGTCGGCACTTGCTTGCGGTCCCATCACAGACTCCTCACGGACACGATGTGTGCCACTGCTTTGAACGGATCGAGTTCCACGTAGACCTCGCGGCGCCAGGTCCAGGTCTGGTCCGAGACCAGGTCGTGCGCCTCGAACCCGGCATCCCAGCCCAGACCGAGCGCCGGCATGTTGAGTTTCACCGTGGCCTGCGCGGTGATGCGCGGGGCCAGGGTGCAGATGGTGAGCACCACGTCGTCGCCCTCCTTGCGTGAGTAGGCGATGACGGAGTCGTGGTTGGTCTCATGGAAGGTGATCCCGCGCAGGGTCTGCAGGGCCGGGTGCTCATGCCGGATGCGGTTCAGCAGGGTGAGGTAGGGCGCGAGGGATCGGCCCTCTGCCTCGGCCTGCGCCCAGTCGCGGGGGCGGTACTGGTACTTCTCGCTGTTGTTGTACTCCTCGCTGCCCGGACGCACCGGAGTGCCCTCGTACAGTTCGAAGCCCGCGTAGATGCCGTACGTCGGCACCATGGTCGCGGCCAGCGTGGCACGGATGGAGAAGCCCGCAGGGCCGCTCTTCTGCAGGTACTCGTGCAGGATGTCGGGGGTGTTGGGGAAGAAGTTGGGACGCATGTAGGCGGCGGCCGGACCGCTGAGCTCGGTGAGGTACTGCTGCAGTTCGCGCTTCTCGTTGCGCCAGGTGAAGTAGGTGTACGACTGCTGGAAGCCGACCTCGCCGAGGACGCGCATCATGGGCGGCCGTGTGAAGGCCTCGGCCAGGAAGATGACGTCGGGGTCGGTGGCGTTGATGGCGGCGATCAGGCGCTCCCACAGCCACACCGGCTTGGTGTGCGGGTTGTCCACCCTGAAGATCCGCACATCGTGCGACATCCAGTGGCGGACGATGCGCTCGACCTCGTGGAACAGTCCCTCGGGGTCCTCGTCGAAGTACATCGGGTAGATGTCCTGGTACTTCTTGGGCGGGTTCTCCGCGTAGGCGATCGAACCGTCTGCTCGCTTCTTGAACCACTCGGGGTGGGTCCTCACCCACGGGTGATCGGGGGACGCCTGCAGGGCCAGGTCGAGTGCGACCTCCATGCCGAGGCGGCGCGCTTCTGCAACGAAGGCGTCGAAGTCATCGATGGTGCCGAGGTCGGGGTGGACCGCATCATGACCACCGGCCTCGCCGCCGACCGCCCAGGGGGAGCCGGGGTCGCCCGGCTGCGGGGTGAGCGAGTTGTTGGGTCCCTTGCGGAAGGCGACGCCGACGGGATGGATCGGCGGCAGGTAGACGACGTCGAAGCCCATGGCTGCGACGGCCGGGAGGCGCTGGGCGGCGGTGGCGAAGGTGCCCGAGTGCACGCCGTCGGATCCCTCGCTGCGTGGGAAGAACTCGTACCAGGATCCGACGAGCGCCCTCCGACGTTCGACCTTCAAGGGGTAGCGCTGTGAACTCGACACGAGATCGCGCACCGGGAACGCGACCATCGCCGCATCCAGCACGGGGTCGAAGGCGGCCGCGAGTCGAGCCTGGGGATCGCCAGCGGAGTCGTGCAGGGCCCGCACGGCCACCCGCGCAGCCTCCTGCGCGGCCTGCGGTGCGTCCTCCAGCGATGAGGCCAGCGCGCGCTCGAGCAGGAGCGCGCCCTCGAGCAGTTCCAGTTCAGTGTCGATCCCGGCCGGGACCTTGATGCCGGCGTTGTGGTGCCACGTGCCCCAGGGGTCATCCCAGGCCTCCACGACGAAGGAGGCGGCGCCGACCTGGGCGGGCCTGATGGTGGCCGTCCAACGATCGTTCTCCAGCTGCGAGGCGTGGACGCGGGTCGTCGAGCCGTCCGCCTCGAACAGCACCACGCTCACGCCCAACGCGTCATGCCCTTCGCGGAACACCGTCGCGGTGACGTCGATGGCCTCGCCCACCGCGGCCTTGGCGGCTCGCCCGCCTGACGCGATCGCGGGCTGCACGTCGAGGATGGGGAAGCGGTTGTCGGACTGGCGCTCTGTGCTCGTCACTTCGAGATGCTCCGATGGTTGCTGCTGCGGTTGATCTGGCTGGGGGTCGGGCCCGCGTGGTGGAGCGGGGGTGGCCGGGGACGGGGAGGAAGTGCTCGCGAGATAGGGGGCGAGCGCGGCGCTCACACCCTCCACGGCCCCCGAGGGATGCGCGCGACGCCTGAGCCAGCCCACGGGAGTAACCGTATTGACTGCATGCCGCGATGGGCAGGGGCGTGACCCGACCAATGCGAAATCGTTGCCGTGTTTCACGGCTTTGCGTGGATACGATCCCGGTATGGCTTCGGAGATGCGCGCCTTGGTCGTCGACTGGGGAGGCGTCCTCACGGGGAGCGTCGACTCGGGGCTGCAGAAGTTCCTCGACGGCGAGACCTTCGACTTGCGCGCCTACGGCGCGGTGCTCGGTGAGTGGATGGGCGAGATCGCGCGGGTGGAGGCGCACCTGAATCCCATCCACGCGCTCGAGCGCGGCGAGTTGGACGTGCCCGACTTCGAGGCCAAGCTGGCAGCCGCCATGTCCGCGCGCACGGGTGTCGCGTACGACCCGGAGGGGCTCATCTCGCGCATGTTCCGGCACTTCGGCACGGCGCACGAGATGTACGCCCTGGTGCGCAGGGCCCGGGAGCAGGGCATTGCCACCGCCTTGCTCTCGAACTCATGGGGCAACGAGTACCCGCGCGACATGTGGACCGACATGTTCGATGTCGTCGTCATCTCGGGTGAGGTCGGCATGCGCAAGCCGGAGCCGCGCATCTACCAGTTGGTGTGCGATCGACTCGGTGTGCAGCCGCAGCAGTGCGTGTTCGTGGATGACATGCACTACAACGTCGAGGCCGCGGTGCGGTTGGGTTGGGTCGGCGTGCATCACCGCTCGTATGCGGAGACCGCGGCCGAGCTTGAGGCGATCTTCGGCGTTCCGCTGGCATGATGCAGGCATGCGCGTCTACATACCGGTGACCGTCGCGGACGTGGAACGGCGTCGCTCCGAGGGCTATTGGACGATCCCGACCCGTCGGGCATGGGCCGTGAACCGCCAGTTGGCGTTGGCCCTGCCCGATGAGGACGAGGAGGAGCGGGAGTTCATCGCCTCGCTCACGGCCGCGAACGCATCAGCCTCACGGCTCGCCATTGCAGCCGATGTGCCACCGACCATGCTCGGGGACGAGGGTGTGAACGGCGAGGTCGATGTGGCGGGGATGCTGCGCACGGGTGACATCGCCTGCCTGCTGCGCGTGGACCCGGACGACGACGAGCAACTGCTGTGGTTCGCGCCGACGGAATTCGACGAGTTCCTGGGGCTGTAGTGCCACGCCGCTTCGTGAGCAGTGCCGCGGCCGGCTAGTAGAGCGACTCGCACTCGGCCTTGATGGCCTCGAGCAACCGATCCCTGATGATGCCCTCTGCGAGCGGGCTGGCGACGCCGATGTGTGCCTGCACGGTTCCCGCATAGTGCAGCACGCAGTTGAGGACGTGGTCCTCGATCGCGATGTGGCCCTGCATGGAGATGTCGAAACCGGTGACGGTGACCGTGACGTCCGCTCCGGCCTGCAGCCAGCGCCGCTCCTCGACCACTTCGATGCTGTCGGACTTCAGGTACGCACGACCGGCCGCTGGCGCCTCGATGGTGCGGAGCACCCGGGTGACGTTGCCCTCCACCGTGGCATGGGCATTCGCAGCGCCACCGGCGTGCGCGATGCGCTCGAGATCCACTGCGTTCTGGAGCTGGGCGCGCACCGCTCCAGCAGTGTTGGGAATGGAGATGGTCATGTCGATTGCTTTTGCCACGACATCAGCATATTGACCTTGCCCCCGTTTGCGACCGCCGCAGGTCCGATTCCCTGAACCGGTCCGGTACCGGGGCGGTCGCTGGCGTCACCGCCGCGAATTGCGCAGGGCGCTCGCCATGCCGCCGATGCCGAAGGCCAGCAAGGCGCCGGGCAACAGCCACTTGAGGTCGACGGAGATCCCGCCGTACTCGTCGAGCAGGACCGCGCCACTGCCCAGGAGGAACAGCACTCCCCAGACGAAGGCGGTGAGATCGAAGCCGTGCCTACGCATAGCGCACCTCCAGGTGTCCGACGTCGACGCGCAGGTCGAGTGTGATGACGGGTCCCTGGGCATTGCCGAGGATCACCGTCTCCTCGTTGTTGAGGCCCGCGCGCTGCGCCTGGCCCGGATAGACCATGTCGCCGACGTTGTCGCGCAGATGCAGTTCGTACCGCGCGACCCGGTCAGTCGGCAGCAGCACCACGAGTTGCCCGACGCCCACGTGCGCTTTGACGCTGAGGGAGTCCGACGCCGTCATGCCCGCGAGTGCGGGTCCAAGACGCAGGGTGGCGTCGCCCATGCCGAGGTCGTAGGTGCCGGAGGAAGCGACGGGAACCCAGTCACGCGTGCCGGCGGCATTGTGGGTGTCGACACCAGCCGGCAGGCTGAGGAGACCGAGCAGCAGGCCCAGCGCGATCAGCCCCCGAGCTCGACCGACGAACGCGGAGACGACGAGGCCCAGGCCCACGATGGCCAGTGCCACCGCGAGGAACGCCCGCGTGGACAACTGCGTGACGCCCGCGAAGTTGAGCGCGAGCATGAGGCCGACCGCGAGGACCACCGCGTTGAATACGAACCGGCCCAGCACCGAACGCTCACGACGCTGTGCTGCCCAGGCGTCCACCGCCGACTGCTTGCGCGCGGCTGCCTCTGGTGTGGTGGCGGAACCGGAGTTGAGCCAGTCGCCCATGGGCACACCGCCGGTGACCCAGTCGCTGCCGAAGGCCTGCCAGACCACGATGCCGATGATGACGAAGATGAGGAAGCCGACGGTTCCGTGGTTGCCCCCCGTGAGCGACGCGATGGCGCCGAGGCCAAGCACTGCCAGCACGATCGCGAGGAGCAACTTGCGACCGCGTCCGCCGTGGGCACTCGCATCGTCGACGACGGAAACGCCGTCGTCGTCCGGGATCACCAGCCAGGCGATGAGGTAGGCGATGATGCCCGCACCGCCGGCGATCGCGAAGGCGGCGACGAGGACGCGGACGATCACGGGGTCGATGCCCAGACTGCGTGCGACGCCACCGCACACGCCGGCGATGACCCGGTCCTGCCTGCTCCGGCGCAGGGGCGGGTGGTTGGACTTGGGCCTGGGTTCTTCCGGGTTGGGCTGTCCCGCTTGCTCGGTCATGTCGCAAGCGTGGCGCCCGCAGCCCCGGAAGGGATCGGGTCCCGACCCTGAACGGCCCCTGAATTCCCGACAGGATCCTGCGGCGGACGCCGGGCAGACGGGAGAATGTCCGCTGTGGAGCAGGGCAGGGCGTACCGCGTGGCCGATGGGCGCATGGTGGCGGGGGTCGCGCGCGGACTCGCGTTGCACCTCGGCGTCTCGGTGCTCGTGGTCCGGGCACTCTTCGTCGCAGCGACCGTGCTGGGCAGCGGTGCCGGACTGCTCGCGTACCTCGCGTTCTGGGCGTTGCTTCCCATCGATCCGAACGGCAGCGAGCGGGCGACGCCGGACGCGGCACGCGGGCGCTGGATCGCCTGGACCCTGGTGGCGGGGCTGCTCGGAGTCCTGGCCCTGTCGGCACTGGGCTTGGCCTCACTCAACGAGTACATGGTGCCGGTGGCCGTGGCCGTGGCGGGCATCACCCTGGTGTGGAGCCAGGCCGACGACGAGCAGCGCGTAGCCTGGCGACGCGATGCCGCCGGAGTCGCCCGTGAGGCCGCGGGCGAGGCGGCCGCACATGGCCGTTGGCGCACCACGGTGGGGGCACTGAGCGTCGTGCTCGCCATCATCGGCTTCGCCATTGCGCGGGTGGGGGCCACGACGATGTTGCAGGGCCTGGCGACCACCGTGCTGCTGCTCATCGGCCTGCTGCTCGTCGCCTATCCGTGGTTGCACGGGTTGTGGGATGCGCGGGCGAGGGAACGTGCCGCGCACATCCGCGCCGACGAGCGCGCTGAGATGGCGGCGCGCATCCACGACTCGGTCATGCAGACCCTCACGCTGGTCCAGAAGCACGCCGATGACCCACAGCGCGTGCAGCAGTTGGCCCGGGCCGAGGAGCACGCATTGCGCGACTGGCTGTACGGGGAGGCGGCGAATGCGGCTTCCCTGGTCGGCGCCATGCAGCACGCCGCGAACGACGTGGAGTCGAAGCACGGTGTGAACATCGAGTTCGTGAGCGTCGGCGATGCTGCAGTCGATTCGCGTATCGAGGGCCTCCTCGCCGCAGCGCAGGAGGCGATGGTGAACGCGGCCAGGCACTCAGGTGCCACGGTCGTCCAGGTCTTCACGGAGGCGGGGGCGACCGGCGTCGACGTGTTCGTGCGTGATCGCGGGCAGGGCTTCGACCCCTCCTCGGTCCCGCTGGACCGGGCAGGGCTGCGCGAGTCGATCGAGCGCCGCATGCAGCGATGCGGGGGCTCGGCGACCATCAGGACGGCCATCGGTGAAGGGACCGAGGTGCGTCTCCACCTCCCGCAGGTGTCCCCGTGAGGTCCGCGTCCGAGCTCCGGGTCCTGGTCATCGACGATCACGCCATGGTGCGCTCGGGTGTGCGCGCCGAGTTGCAGGGGCACGTTCGCGAGGTGCTCGAGGCGGATGGCGTCACAGCGGGTGTGGCGACGGTGAAGGAACAGCGCCCGGACGTCGTGCTGCTCGACATCCACATGCCCGATGGCGGGGGAGTCGCGGTGCTGCGGGCCTGCCAGGAATCGCTCGGCGGTACCTCGTTCCTCGCGCTGAGCGTCAGCGACGCGGCGGTCGACGTCATCGATGCGGTGCGCGCCGGTGCACGCGGCTACGTCACCAAGCACATCTCGGGCCCCGAGTTGCTGGATGCAGTCGAACGGGTGGCGAATGGCGATGCCGTGTTCTCGCCCCGACTGGCGGGTTTCGTCCTCGATGCCTTCGTCGGAGCAGCCGCCGAGGAGGACGAGGAGCTCGATCGGCTGAGCCCACGCGAGCAGGAGGTCATGCGCCTGCTCGCGCGTGGCTACACCTACCGGGAGATCGCCTCCGAACTGTTCCTGAGCATCAAGACCATCGAGACCCACGCCTCCGCCGTGCTTCGCAAGCTGCAGCTGTCGAATCGGCGTGAGCTCTCCCGCTGGGCCGACAAGCGCCACCTCGGCTGAGCCGCCCCATCGTCGAAGCAGCGTGCGCGGACGGGGCGCGCGACCGCCGCACCCGCGAGCCTGCCCGGATGCGCGGCGGGGGGCCCGCCCACTCCTTGGGTAACCTTGCCTGCATGTCTGACGTTCGCGTTCGCTTCTGTCCGTCGCCGACCGGCAACCCGCATGTGGGCATGGTGCGCACGGCGCTCTTCAACTGGGCATATGCAAAGCACACCGGTGGCACCTTCGTGTTCCGCATCGAGGACACCGACAGCGCGCGCGACAGCGAGCAGTCCTACCGGCAGTTGCTGGACGCGCTGAGTTGGCTGGGCATGTCCTGGGATGAGGGTCCTGAGGTGGGCGGGCCCCATGCACCGTACCGGCAGAGCCTGCGCATGGGCTTCTACAGGGACGTGGCGCAGCGCCTGCTCGACGGCGGCTTCGCCTACCACTGCTTCTGCACGCCGGAGGAGCTCGAGCAGCAGCGCGAGGAGCAGAAGGCCGCGGGGACGACCCCGGGCTACAGCGGCAAGTGCCGCAACCTCTCCGCAGCGGATGCCGCGGCCCGCCGGGCCGAGGGGCGACTGCCCGCCGTGCGCTTCCGCATGCCCGGCACGGACTTCACCTGGGACGACCTGGTGCGCGGCCCACTGACCTTCGCGGCCGAGCACGTCCCCGACTATGTCCTGGTGCGTGCCACCGGGGAGCCGCTGTACACCCTGACCAATCCGTGCGACGACGCGGACATGCGCATCACGCATGTCCTGCGCGGCGAGGACCTGCTCTCGTCGACGCCTCGCCAGATCGCGCTGTACGACGCGCTGGCGAAGATCGGCGTTGGTGACGGCACCACGCCACGCTTCGGACACCTGCCCTATGTGATGGGCGAGGGCAACAAGAAGCTCTCGAAGCGTGACCCCGAGTCGTCGCTGCAGTGGTACCGGGACGAGGGCTTCGTGCCCGAGGGATTGCTGAACTACCTGTCGCTCCTCGGCTGGTCCATCGGTGAGGACCGCGACTTCTTCTCCATGGCTGAGATGGCCGAGGTGTTCGACGTCGCTGACGTGAACGCCAATCCCGCGCGCTTCGACCTCAAGAAGTGCACTGCCATCAATGCCGCGTGGATCCGTCAGCTGGGCGTCGATGACCTCGCGACCCGGCTCGAGCACTACCTCATCGCCGAGGGTGCGCTTCCCGAGAAGCCGACGCATGTGCAGCAGGCGCTGCTGCGCCGAGCCGTTCCCCATGTGCAGGAGCGCATGGAGACGCTCCGCCAGGGCGTCAACATGCTGGCCTTCCTGTTCGCGACCGATGAGGGCGTCTATGACGAGGCCACCGTGGGCACCCCGGCCTTCGAGCGCGAGGCGGCCGACGTGGCCGCGGTGCTCACGGATGAGGCTCGGCCGGCGTTGATGGCCGCGCGCGAGGCGCTGACCGCGGTGACGGACTGGTCGCACGCTGGCATCGAGGCCGCGCTGCGGGTGGCGCTCGTTGAGGGTCTGGGCCTGAAGCCGAAGTTGGCCTTCGGTCCCATCCGTGTCGCTGTATCCGGACGCCGTGTGTCCCCGCCGCTCTTCGAGAGCCTGGAGTTGCTCGGTCGCGAGCGCACGCTGGTGCGTCTGGACGACCTGTTGCGCTAGCGCTTGCGTGGGCAACCCGGCGACGTGGCCGTCGGGCCGGTTCGCCCGCGGCACTTTTGGGCGCTGCACCCGTGAACCGATATGCTCCGGCCTCGTGTTCACGCCTTCGGGCGGGTGCACTGGGGTATGGGGTAATTGGCAGCCCAACTGATTCTGGTTCAGTTAGTCTAGGTTCGAGTCCTGGTACCCCAGCGGCCGTCGATGTCCTCCACTTGGCATCGGCGAAGCTGGTCGGCGAAACTTGTTTCGTCCACAACGGCCCCGTTGTGTAGTGGCCTAGCACGCCGCCCTCTCAAGGCGGTAGCGCGGGTTCGAATCCCGTCGGGGCTACATGGTGGCGGTCTCCCACTCCAGTGGGGGGCCGCCACTTCCGTCTCCGCTGACTTCCCCGTCATATATGCGCTTTCAGCTGCCCTTCCCGGCGTCGAAAGCGCATTCCGGGCGGGGAAGTTCGGTTGAAGCCGAAGTATTCGGCGGGAAGTTGCCTAGGGTGGCACGGTGGAGTTCGAGCGCATGCTCAAGGTTGGCGCTGCCGCCATCGTGCGCAGATCCGACGTCGGCTGGGAACTGCTCTCGGCGCGGCGCACCGAGCCCCCGGTGGCCGCGGGCCTGTGGGAGTTCCCGGGCGGCAAGATCGATCCCGGGGAGTCCGCTCCCGATGCGGTGCGGCGTGAGATCCGCGAGGAGCTGGGCGTCGAGGTCGCACTGCGCGAGCAGATCGTGGGTCCGCTCCGCGGCTTCTGGCAACTCACCGATCGCATCGCCTTCGAACTCTGGCTGTGCACCATCGTGGACGGAGCCGAACCCGTGATCCTCGAAGACCACGACGCCCTGGCCTGGCTCACCGTCGACGCACTGTTCAGCATCCCCTGGATCCCCGCCGACATCCCCTTGGTCCGACTGGTGGGCGAGATGCTCCAGCGCGCCAACGAATCCGGCGCCTTCCCCACGAGCGCCGCCGACTGAGCCAGGCGCGGGCAGCGGCACCGCATCGGACTTCAGCGACGAGTGGTGCAAGCGACCCAATCTAGAATTCGGCCATGTCCGACGGCCTGCTCGCTGCCCGCACCTACGAGGTGCGCACCTACGGCTGCCAGATGAACGCGCACGACTCCGAGCGCATCGCCGGGCTGCTCGAAGCCTCGGGCTACGTGCCGGCGGCCGAGGGTGCCCTTGCCGACCTCGTCGTCTACAACACCTGCGCGGTGAGGGACAACGCCGACCAGCGGCTGTACGGGAACGTCGGCCAACTCGCCTCGCGCAAGCCCGAGAACCCCGGCATGCAGATCGCAGTCGGCGGCTGCCTGGCCCAGAAGGACCAGCAGGCCATCCTCACCCGCGCCCCCTGGGTCGACGTGGTGTTCGGCACGCACAACATCGGCTCCCTGCCTGCCCTGCTGGAGCGCGCGCGTCACACCGGTGAGTCGCAGGCGGAACTGCTCGACGAGCTGACCGCCTTCCCGTCGTCGTTGCCCACCAAGCGGGAATCCACCTTCGGCGCCTGGGTGAGCATCAGTGTGGGGTGCAACAACACCTGCACCTTCTGCATCGTGCCTTCCCTGCGCGGACGCGAGAAGGACCGTCGCCCCGGCGACATCCTGAGCGAGATCGAGGGTCTGGTTCGGGACGGCGTCATCGAGGTCACGCTGCTCGGCCAGAACGTCAACGCCTACGGCGTCGAGTTCGGTGACCGGCAGGCCTTCGCGAAGTTGCTGCGCGCCTGTGGCGACATCGAGGGCCTGGAGCGCGTGCGCTTCACCTCGCCGCATCCCAAGGACTTCACCGACGACGTCATCGCGGCCATGGCCGAGACCCACAACGTCATGCCGCAACTGCACATGCCACTGCAGTCGGGCAGCGATCGCGTGCTCGCGGAGATGCGACGCTCCTACCGCTCCGACCGCTACCTCGGCATCCTGCGGAACGTGCGCGCCAGCCTGCCGCACGCCGCCATCACCACCGACATCATCGTGGGCTTCCCGGGAGAGACGGACGCCGACTTCGAACAGACGCTCGACGTGGTGCGCGAGGCGCGCTTCAGCGGCGCCTTCACCTTCCAGTACTCGCCGAGACCGGGCACACCGGCCGGCAGCCGCGAGGACCAGGTGCCGCCCGCTGTCGTCACCGAGCGCTACAACCGCCTGGTGGAGCTGCAGAACGACATCGCCTGGCAGGAGAACAGGAAGCTCCAGGGGACGGTCGTCGAGGTGCTCATTGCAGAGCACGAGGGCAAGAAGGACGGGCACACCGATCGGCTCTCCGGGCGCCACCTCGACAACCGCCTGGTCCACGTGTCCCGCCCCGACGGGGTCGTGAGGCCCGGCGACGTGGTGAGCGCACGGGTCAACCATGCCGCGCCGTACCACCTCATCGCCGACGAAGTGCTCGCGGTACGCGCCACTCGCGCCGGCGATGCCGCGGATGCCCGTCACCGCACACCGGTGGGCGTGGGCCTCGGCATGCCTGCGATCCGGCACGACGCCTAACCGATGCAACCGATCGTCGCCGTCGTCGGCCCGACAGCATCGGGCAAGTCCGACCTCGGGCTGGAGATCGCGCTGGCGCGCCGGGGCGAGATCATCAGCCTCGATGCGTCGCAGATCTACCGCGGTATGGACATCGGCACGGCCAAGACGCCGCCCTGCGGCCGCGCAGGTGTCACGCACCACCTGCTCGATGTCCTCGATGTGTCGGACTCCGCATCAGTGGCCGAATTCCAGCGCCTGGCACGCGCTGCCATCGACGACGTGCGCTCACGTGAGCGGCTGCCGGTGTGCGTCGGCGGCAGCGGCCTGTACGTGCGCGCGGTGCTCGAGCAGCTGGAGTTCCCCGCCACCGATCCCGTGGTGCGCGCACGACTGGAGCGCGAACGCACCGCCATCGGGGCGGACGCGCTGCACGCCCGTTTGACCGAGGTGGACCCCGTTGCCGCGGCCGCCATCCTGCCCGGGAACACCCGGCGCGTGGTCCGTGCGCTGGAGGTCATCGAGATCACCGGGCGACCCTTCACTGCCGTGCTTCCGCAGCATTCCCAACCCGGAAACGACGTGCGCATCGGGCTGACGGTCCCGCGCGAAGTGCTCGCCGCACGCATTCGCGACCGCGCGCAACGGATGTGGGACGACGGTCTGGTCGACGAGGTGCGTGGCCTGCTGCCGCACGGCCTGCGGGAGGGCGTCACCGCGTCGAAGGCATTGGGGTACCAGCAGGTGCTGGCATTCCTCGCACATGAGTGCAGCGAGGACGAGGCGTTCGAGGCGACCGTGTCGGGGACGTTGCGCTTCGCGCGCCGACAGATGCAATGGTTCCGTCGCGACGCCGCCATCCACTGGCTCGAACATGACGACCCGCGGCTGTTGCAGCGCGCGCTCGAACTAGTCGACGCAGCGTCGGCCGAGCCTTTCGCGCGCGATTAGCCTTGTCCGCATGTCGCCGTTGCTCCTCCGACTGACGCAGTCGTTGCGCGAGTCGATCGGTGACGTGGCCTTCGGCATGTCTGACGGTGCGGTTTCCGTCGCCGGCCTCGTGTTCGGCGTGGCTGCGAGCACGGGAAATGTGCACATCGTGCTGCTGGCCGGGGCCACCGGCGCAGTCGCGGGCGCCGTCTCGATGATGGCGGGCACCTACCTCGACGCCCAGTCGCGCGACCACCGCGCCGATGCGGTGCTCGGCCATGCCGAACGCCGCTTGGCCGACGATCCGGAGCCGTTCCTCCGGCGCGCGCAGGAGCGCTTGCGCGGGCAGGGCTACGAGCCCGACGAGAGCGCCATGGTCCTCGGCGTGCTGCGGCGCGACGCCCGGGCGCTGCTCGAGCACGTCGTCGCCTACGAGGTGGGCATCGGCAATGAGCGCGGGGCCGCGCCTTGGACGCATGCCGTGTGGATGTTCGTCGCGGACATCCTCGCCGCCAGTGTCCCCGTGCTCCCGTTCGCGCTCTTCGACATGGACATGGCACGCCTGGTCTCGCTCATCATCACCGGGGCGCTCATGGCCGCGCTGGGCTACGCACGCGGTCGCATCGGCCATGTGAACGTCCTCTGGACGATGGCGCAGACGATGACGATCGCCGGTGCGGCTGCACTCGCCGGCGTGGCCATCGGGCACTTCGTGTCGTTGTGACCCCGGTCGGGTCGACTACAGGATGGCCGTCGCCCCGGCGTCCGCGCCCCGTTCCACGAAGTACTCGTGCCCGAACCAGCGGCGGTACAACCAGGGTGGCATGGCGAGCAGCAGGCCCACCGTGCGGGGCACCGAGCCGCCGGAGGCCTGCGACGCGTGCGCGCGCAGGGAGTCACGTTTGATCGCAGCCAGGTGTCGTACGTCCACGGCGCAGGTGATCGCCTGTCGTGATGAGAAGGCGTCATCGAACATGGTCGGGTCGTAGCGGCGGAAGAAGAGGCGCAGCCAGCTGCCCGCGTGCGCGAGGCGCGCCAGCGGATCGCGGGGCAGCGTCGCCTCCAGGATGCGCGGGACGCGCGCCACCGCAGCCGCTTCGTAGACGATCTCGTGCACCGCGATGTGATCGGGGTGCCCGTATCCGCCGTTCGAGTCGTAGCCGACGACGATGGCGGCCGCCTCCTCGCGCAGGATCGCGGCCAGCTTGCGCACGACCTCCTCGCGCGGCGCGTACACCAAGGGCATCGGTGCATCGGGCTGGGGGAGCACCTCCGCGTTCAACCCCGAGTCGCCGTAGCCCAGCCAGTGCACCGCGGATACCCGCAGGAGTTTCGCGGAGGTCTCGAGTTCGGCGTGCCGCACCGCGGCCAGGTCACGCCGCATCGCCTGCACGTTGGCGAGACCGGCCGCGCCGTCCGTTGCCACGACGAGCACCACGCGATGCCCCTGTTGGGCGAGGGCTGCCATGGTCCCCGACGTGAGCAGTGCCTCGTCGTCGGGGTGCGCGTGCACGAAGACGACCGTGTAGGACATGGCCCTAGTCTGCACATAGATTTCGGTTATGCGCATCGTCCACGTGAGCGACGTCTACCTCCCGCGGCTGGGCGGCATCGAGGTGCAGGTGCGTTCGATCGCGAGTGCGCAGCATGCCCGCGGTGACGAGGTCGCAGTCATCACCGCCACGCCGGGAGGCGCGTTCGAGCCCGACGGCATCGAAGTGGTGCGTCTGGACGCGCACCTGCCCTTCGAGACGCCCATCCACCCGCGTGGCCTCACGCTCATCCGCGAGCAGCTGCGCAGGTTGCAGCCGGACGTCGTGCACATCCACGCGGGCGTGATCTCGCCCTTCGCCTGGATGGGCATCGCCGCGTCGAGGGACTGGCCGACGGTGGTCACCGTGCATTCCATGTGGACTCCGCTTCAGCAGCAGGCCTTCCGCTTGGCCCTGCGCGGCGAGCACCATTTCGTCCTCACCTCGGTGAGTACCGTGGCCGCGCAATCAGTGCAGAAGGGCACGTCACTGCCGGTGCTGGTGACCCCCAATGCCATCGATGCCGCGCCGTGGCGCGCGGTTGCGCCAGTGCCCCACCAGGGGGTCCACATCGTCGCTGCGCTGCGCTTCGCCCCGCGCAAGCGGGCCGTGCAGCTCGTCTCCATCCTGCGGGAGGCCCGCAGGATGATGCCCGTCGAGGCCTCGGTGCGCGCCACCATCGCCGGCGACGGACCGTTGCTGAACCGGGCCCGCAGGCAGATCATCGAGGACGGCATCGACTGGGTGGAACTGGTCGGGAGGCTGCCGCGCCCCGAGCTGCCCGCCCTCTATGCGAGTGCCGACATCTTCGTGCAGCCGACGGCCGCTGAATCCTTCGGGCTGGCTGCACTCGAGGCGCGCGCGGCCGGCCTGGCGGTGGTGGGCCGCACCGGTTCCGGTCTCAGTGAGTTCGTCCTCGACGGCCTCAACGGGTACCTTCGTGACGACGACAAGGGCCTGGCCCAGGCCCTCGCGAAGCTCGTGGCTGAGCCCGCGGTGCTGCAGCGATTCCGCGAGTACAACCGGATGTCGCCGCCGATGCATTCCTGGGCCCACGCCATGGAAGCGCTCGACATCGCGTACGCGGCAGCACGGGAACGCCGCCGGGGCTAGCGACCCATGGGCACGGGCCCGCGGCTGGCAGATGGCGGGGCGCGACCCACTCGTAGACTGGAGACGTGGGCATTCGCGCGTTCAAGGGCCATGGCACGGGCAATGACTTCCTCGTCGTGCCGGAGGGCAATCGTGACTTCCGCGCGGAGGAAGTGGCGCTGCTGTGCGACCGGCACTTCGGTCTCGGTGCCGATGGCCTCATCCGCATCGTCCGCACCGCCGACGCCGACGACCCCTTCGTGCGCGCGCAGGCCGCGCAGGCCGAGTGGTTCATGGACTATCGCAACGCCGACGGTTCCGTCGCGGAGATGTGCGGGAACGGTGTGCGCGTCTTCGTGCATGTGTTGCTTCGCGAGGGCCTGGCGCAGGTCGGCGAGTTCGAGGTCGCGACCCGTGGTGGAGCACGCCGCGTGCGCATCGCGGGAGTGGGCGAGGACGTCTCGGTGGAGATGGGTGCGGGCACCCCGGAACTGCCGTCGCGCATCACGGTCGCGGAGGGCACCTCGTTCCCTGCTTCGGGGATGTACTTCCCCAATCCCCACGCGGTCGTGTTCGTCGACGACCTAGATGATGCAGGCGAGCTCACCTACATCCCCGAATGGCACCCTGTCGAACGCTACCCCAACGGTGTCAACGTGGAATTCGTGCGCGTCGCCGGACCGCACCACATCCAGCTGCGCGTGCACGAGCGTGGCGTCGGCGAGACGCTCTCCTGTGGGACCGGCATCTGCGCCGCGGTGACGGTTGCCCGCGACGCCGCTGGCGAGACCGCGGGCGGCACCTGGATCGTCGACATCGAGGGTGGCACCGTCACCGTGGACATCGATGAGGCGGGCAACACGGTGCTCACCGGCCCGGCGCGCATCGTGGCCGAGGTCGAGATCGATGAGGCCTGGCTCGAGGCCAACGCGTGACGAAGCGCGAGGACTGGGAGTTCGACGACTCCACCGGCGCCTTCGAACTCGAGGAGCGGCAGGCGCTGCGCCGGGTCGAGGGCATCTCCACTGAACTCGAGGACATCAGCGAGGCGGAGTACCGACAACTGCGCCTGGAGCGCGTGGTGCTCGTGGGCGTCTGGACGCAGGGGAGCGCGAAGGACGTCGAGCGCTCGATGGCGGAGCTCGCGCGGCTGGCCGAGACAGCAGGCTCCACGGTGCTGGAGGCGCTCATCCAGCGGCGCGATGCGCCGGATCCCGCGACCTTCATCGGTTCCGGCAAGGTGGTGGAACTGCGTGAGGCCGTGCGTGCGAATCGCGCCGACACGGTGATCTGTGACGGGGACCTCGCTCCGTCGCAACTGCGGCAGCTTGAGGAGCAGCTGAAGGTCAAGGTCGTCGATCGCACCTGGCTCATCCTCGACATCTTCGCGCAGCATGCGCGATCGCGTGAGGGCAAGGCGCAGGTCACACTGGCGCAGATGCAGTACCTGTTGCCACGCCTGCGTGGATGGGGCGATGCCCTGTCGCGCCAGGCGGGCGGCATCGGTACGCGCGGGGTCGGCGAGACCAAGATCGAACTGGATCGCCGTCGTATCCGCGACCAGATCGCGAGCATCCGTCGCGAGTTGAAGGACATGAAGCGCACACGCGACGTGCAGCGGCAATCGCGCCGACGCTCGGGCGTGCCGCAGGTGGCGATCGCCGGCTACACCAACGCGGGCAAGTCCTCGTTGCTCAACCGCCTGACGAACGCCGGCGTGCTCGTCGAGAACGCGTTGTTCGCCACTCTCGATCCGACGGTGCGCAAGGCGCGCACCCCGTCCGGGCGCGAGATCACCCTGGCCGACACCGTCGGCTTCGTGCGCCACCTGCCCCATCAACTGGTGGAGGCATTCCGCTCGACCCTCGAGGAGGTGTCGCAGGCGGACCTCATCGTGCACGTCGTCGACGGAAGCGACGAGGATCCGGAAGGCCAGATCGGCGCAGTGCGCGAAGTGCTGTCGGAGATCGAGGCGGCCAAGGTGCCGGAACTCATCGTCGTCAACAAGGCCGACATCGCCGATGAGGTGGCATTGGCGCGCCTGCTGCAGCGCGAGCGCAACGCCGTGGTCGTGTCAGCGAAGACCGGTGAGGGCATCGAGGAGCTGCTCGCAGCGATCGACCGCATGCTCCCGGGACCCACCATCGAAGTGCGCGCGCTCGTGCCGTACACGCGTGGCGACCTGGTGAGCCGTGTCCTCTCCGACGGCGTGGTTTTCGAGCGCGAGCACCGTGACGAGGGGACCTACCTGCATGCGAAGGTCGACGCGGAGCTGGCTGCGGGACTCGCGGAGTTCATGGTGAAGCAGAGCGGCACCAACGCATGAGCCTGCTTGATGAGGCGCTCGATGCGGTGGTCCTCGACCTCGGCGGTGAGCGTCGCGACGGGCAGCGTGCCATGGCGCACGCCGTGGAGCAGGCGATGGCCACGCGCGAGCACCTGCTCGTGCAGGCAGGCACGGGCACCGGCAAGTCTGTGGCGTACCTCGTGCCAGCCATCCTGCGTGCGCTGGACCGCCACGAGACGGTCATCATCTCGACGGCAACCCTTGCCCTGCAACGGCAATTGGTCGGTCGCGACCTGCCACGCATCACCGCCGCGATGGCGCCCCTGGTCGGTCGCACGCCCACCTTCGCGGTCGCCAAGGGCCGTCACAACTACGTCTGCAAGGCGCGCCTGAATGCCGACTTCTCGATGCCGGACGAGGACGACGAGGCAGCGGCGCTCTTCGCGGCACCGACGACGAAGTTGGGCCGTGAGGCCAAGCGCGTTCGGACCTGGGCGTTCATCACGGAGACGGGTGACCGCGAGGACCTCGAACCGGCACCCGACGCGCGCGTCTGGCGCGCGCTGTCCGTGAGCGGCAATGAGTGCATCGGCGCGACCAAGTGTCCCTACGGCGACGAGTGCTTCACCGAGAAGGTGCGCAGCGATGCGGCGAACGCCGACATCGTCGTCACCAACCACGCCATGCTCGTGATCCATGCGCTCACCGGGCACCCGCTGTTGCCCGAGCACGAGGTGGTGATCGTCGACGAGGGCCACGACCTGGCCGACAGCGTCACCAACCAGGCCACGGAGATGCTCACCGCGGGCATGGTGGAGCGCGCCGCAGGGCGGTGCCGCCGACTCATCGACGCCGACATCGTGGGCCTGCTCGAGGACGCCGCGGACAGCCTCTCCCTGCTCTTCAACGAGATCGCCAAGCCCTGGCCGCAACGTGTGGCCCGTGATGTGGAGCATGAGCAACTGCTCGCGCAGTCGGTGCTCGTGCCGGCGCTCACCATGATCCGGGACGCCGCGAACAATGCCCTGGTGGCCCTGGCGGCCGTATCCAAGGGTGATGCCGATGCGGCGACCGACATCCAGGCGGAACGGCTGCGCGCCCGCGTGGCGGTCACCGAGGTGCATGACGTGGCGGGACGGCTGCTGTCGTTGAAGGACCAGGACGTGGCCTGGCTCGATCGCGCGGAGGGTCGTGCGCCGTCGATGTATGTCGCCCCACTCACCGTGAGTGGGCTGCTCGCGGAGACGTTGTTCGGGGACAAGACGGTCATCGTCACCAGCGCCACGCTGTCCCTCGGTGGCGACTTCGACGCCATTGCGCGGGCCCTGGGTCTGCGCGCGGAGCCGCGCGCGCTCAACCCCGACGCCTTCCACGAGGATCCCGACGAGGAACTGGAGGCCGACACCCCGGACACCATGGGGTGGACGTCGCTCGATGTCGGCACACCCTTCGACCCTGCCAAGCAGGGGATGCTCTACGTGGCATCGCACCTGGCGCCACCCGGCCGTGATGGCACCTCGCTCGAGCAGTTGGACGAGCTGCGGCAACTCGTGGAGGCCAGCGGCGGCCGCGCGCTCGCCCTGTTCTCGTCGTGGCGCGCCGTCGACGCCGCGGAGGCGGTGCTGCAGCCCGCGTGCGCCTCCCTGGGCGTGCAACTATTGGTGCAGCGCCGGGGCGTGGCAGTGAGCGATCTGGTGAAGCGCTTCGCCGCCGATGAGACGAGTGTCCTGCTGGGCACGCTCTCGCTCTGGCAGGGCGTCGATGTGCCGGGTGACTCCTGCAGTCTGGTGGTCATCGACCGCATCCCCTTCCCGCGGCCGGACGATCCACTGCACGCCGCCCGCCAGTCCCGCGTCGATGCCGCCGGCGGCAGCGGCTTCATGGCGGTGGCCGTGCCCCGGGCGGCGCTGCTGCTCGCGCAGGGCGCCGGACGGCTCATCCGCTCGCAGCGGGACCGCGGTGTGGTGGCCGTGCTGGACTCACGCCTGGCGACAGCACGCTACGGCGCCTTCCTGCGCCGGTCCATGCCGCCCTTTTACGCCACGCAGGACCGGGACGTCGTCCTCAGCTCGCTGCGCCGGCTCTCCGAATCCCGGCCCTGACCTCAGCGCGAGAAGTACTGCCTGCGTCCAGCCCGACGCCGACTCCGCTTGCGCAACGTCTCCTCGAGGGACTCGGCCGAGCGCAGGGGTTCGGCACTGCGCAGCTTGCGATTGGGGATCTTCACCTTGGGGCTGTCGGGGTCACGCTTGTATGCGAGCACCGCAGCAGGAAGCGTCGGGTACATGTGTTCCTCGCCGATGACCTCGGCCGTGCCGTAGCGTCGCATGGGCACGAGCAGGTCGTGCTTCACGCGCGCCAGGGCCACGTGCACGCCTCGATCGCGCAGCACGCCCACGACCTCACTGAGCGCATCAAGGCCGGTGGAGTCCACCTCGACGTTGGCCTCCATGTTGAGCACCAGCCAGCGGACATCCGCCCCTGCGGCGGCATCGAGTGTCTTGGCGTAGAAGTCGTTGGCATTGCCGAAGAACAGCGGTGCGTCGTACCGGAACACCACGAGGCCGGGGATCTGCTCGGCTTCCGGGTAGTCGTCCACGTCATGCATGCCGGGCATGCCCGGAACGAACCCCAGCACGGCGTCGTGCGGCCGTGACAGGCGCTTGATGAGCTCCACGACGCTCAGGGCCACCGCGATGATGATGCCGGGGAGCAGGCCCAACAGGAGCACTGCGATCGCGCAGGCGATGCCGCTCCAGGCCTCGCCGGCTCGCAACCGGAGCACGGAGCGCCAACTCGGCAGGTCCACCAGGGTGACAGCGGCGTAGATGATGATGCCGGCGAGGGCCGCCTCGGGGATGTGCGCGAGCAACGACCCCGCGAGGAGCGGCGCGATGATGACGCAGGCCGCGACGACCCACGAGTAGTGCCGCGTGACGGCGCCGCTCATGCGCGCGATCGCGCTCCGCGTGTTCGACGCGCTCACCGGGTAGCCACCGGCCAGGCCGGTCGCGAGGGTGGCCACGGCCAGTGCGGCCAACTCACGGTTGGCGTCGACGCGATCGCCCTCCGAGAAGGCACGCGCCGTGATCATGACGTTCGTGTACGCGATGATCGCGATGGAGGTGGCGACGACGACCAGGTCGCCCAGCATGTTCAAGGGGAGGCCGCCGAACTGCGGCGCCTGCCAGCGCGTGCTCACGCTGCCGATGACGGGCACGTCACTGTGGTAGCCCACGACGATGGCCAGCGCGAGCGCCACCAGCGCTGCCGGGATGCGCGGAGCCTTGCGCCCGGTCACCCAGATGAGCGCCGCCGTTCCCAACCCCACGGTCAGCGCCAGGGGGCTGATGTACGCGTGCTGGCTGGATTGCCAGAGCGTCGTCAGGTCGGTGCCGTCCAGGGCGGAGCCGGTGATCGTGCCCAGTTGGCCCAGCACCATGCGCACGGCAATGCCGGTGAGGTAGCCCAGCAGCACCGGCTTGCTCAGGAGGTCGGCGAGGAAGCCGGCCTTGAACAGCCAGGCCGTGGCCAGGGCCACGCTCACGAGCAACGAGGTGACCCCCAGTGCCGCCGCGATGGGGACGTGGTAGCGCGCCGCCACCGGCGCCACTGAACTCGCGGCCATCATGGCCACCGAGACCTCGGGACCGAGGCTCAGCAGTCGGTGTCGACCGACGATGGGGTAGGCAAGCAGGGGAACCGCGGCCAGGGCCAGTCCGGGGCCGGCGCCGATTCCCACCAGGTCGCCGTAGGCCATGGCCTGGGGGATCATGTAGGAGCCCACGGCGAGGCCGGCAGCCAGGTCGCGGCCAGGGCCGTCGTTGAACGGGGAAGGCACTCGACGGGACAGCCACGACGCACGAACGGCGTTGTCCGCCATCGTGGCACTGTAGGGCGGCCTCGCTGGCTCTGCTCCTCGCGCCCGTCGTACGGCCGGCACGCTGCGTCCAACGGCGCCGTGCCGTGGGCTCCACGCCGCCTGGCTGGGCCCTGGGCAGTGGGCTGTCAGAGCTTGCGCAGCACCGTCTTCACGATGCCGAGGATGAGCGCGTCGTCGCCGGGGATGGGCGCGAACTCGGGGTTGTGCGGCATCAGCCAGACATGGCCGTTGCGTCGCTTGAAGGTCTTGACGGTGGCCTCGTCACCGTCAAGCAGGGCCGCCACGATGTCGCCGTTCTCAGCTGTCTGCGCGCGTTGCACCACGACGAAGTCGCCATCGCAGATGGCGGCGTCGATCATGGAATCGCCCTTGACCTTCAACATGAAGAGCTCGCTGTCATCGGCCCGCCCCACGAACTCGCGGGGGAGTGCATGCACGGCTTCCACCTGCTCATCGGCCAGCACCCCGGTACCCGCGGCGATGGTGCCGAGCAGTGGGATCTCAACCAGGGCAGTCGCCGGGCGCGTCCGCAGGGAGCGGGGGGCGACGACTTCCATCGAGCGGGCGTTGCGCAGGTCGCGCTTGAGGTGCCCGGACTTCTCCAGTTGCGAGAGCTGGTGGGTCACCGAGGAAGTGGAGGCCAGGCCCACGGCCTCACCGATCTCCCGCATCGACGGTGGGAAGCCCCGCTCCTCCACCGCAGCGGTGATGAACTCGAGGATGAGACGCTGGCGGGCGGTCAGGCCGTCCTCGTCGGGTGCGCCGTCGGGCAGGGCATGCACCGCAGCGGGCTCCTTCGTCATTGTCAGACCCCCTCGCTTTCCTATGACTTGGCGGCGGCCGTGGGCTACAGGGGAGCGCATGGCCGCCACCCCCGGACACTACGGCGTTCGAACGGAAGTTCCAAACATCTGTTCGATTTGCGCTTGACGTGTCGCGGTGGAACTGCAACGATTCGAACAAGCGTTCGAACCCTCCCCAGTTCGAGAGCGAGGAGCGACACCATGGCAACGATGACGATGGATTTCGGCGGCGCCGGCTTCACCCGCGGCAACCCGCACGGTCGAGTGGCACAAGCTCCGCTGCGACTCACGCTGCGCGGGCGTCGCGTGCTGTTCGCCCTCCTGCTCCTGGTTGCGACACTGCTGGCCTTCGTGGCCCTGTCGGCCCTGCGTGGCGGCTCCGTCTCGGCGCTCTCCCAGGTGTCGGCCCCGACTCAGGCCACGCAGGCGGTGGTGGTGAAGCCCGGCGACACCCTCTGGACCATCGCCGTCCGCGAGATGCCCGGCGTCGATCCCATCGTCGGCGTCGACCGCATCCGCACGCTCAACGCGATGACCCCCACCTCCACCCTGCTTGCGGGTTCCACGATCGCCATCCCCAGCGTCTGAGGCGCGGTCACACCGCTGGCGGTGCGGCGCGGGCGGGCCCCTTCCCGATTGGTTCGGGAGTCCGTCCCGGCCCTCCGATATGGAAATGTGACCTTCTCGTGGCGTGTCGGCGGCGTGTCGGCACTTGCGCTTCAGCTGGGGTCGCCGTAGCGTCAGCGACACAACATCTTGGGTCTCACTGGCCGCTGGTATCCACATATCGTGGTCGGGTATCAACCAGTTATTCACAGTTTGTCAACAGGGGATGGCCGGCTGGCCAGCCGAAACGGGAGGGGTGACGCCATGATCTGCCCCTTCTGCAGGCACGATGATTCCCGCGTCATCGACTCCCGTTCCAGCGATGACGGCACCGCCATCCGCCGCCGCCGTCAGTGCCCGGAGTGCGGCAAGCGCTTCAGCACGGTCGAGACCTGCATGCTCCTCATCGTCAAGCGATCGGGCGTGGCAGAGCCCTTCTCCCGCAGCAAGGTCATCGCGGGCGTGCGCAAGGCCTGCCAGGGGCGGCCGGTCTCCGACGACGACCTGGCACTGCTCGCCATGAAGGTCGAGGACGCCCTGCGCGCCTCGGGGTCGGCCGAGATCCCCAGCGGTGAAGTGGGCCTGGCCATCCTGGGCCCGCTGCGCGAACTCGACGAGGTGGCCTACCTGCGCTTCGCCTCGGTGTACCGGGGCTTCGAGAGCCTGGCCGACTTCGAAGGCGAGATCGCCGTCCTGCGGGCGAATCGACGTGCCGAGGCGCCACCGGGCCGCTACCCCTACGCCGGCGTCAAACACTGAGCCCCACGGCTCACCCGGGCCTCGCGCCCACCCACCTACTTGCTTCCCCAAGCACCAAGAAGCCGATTCCCCGCGGCTGTCCTCACCAACTGTTGTCGCACGAATGAACTTGAAGGGGCACCATGACCGAGATTGCCAGCGGCTCTCCGCGTACCGCATCGAAGAGCGCCGCCAAAGCCGGGCTGCCGTTGCAGCGCGTTTGGTCCACCGAAGGCGTGCATCCGTACGACCAGGTGGTCTGGGAGCGCCGTGACGTGCTCCAGACCAACTGGAAGACCGGGGAGGCCGTGTTCGAGCAGCGGGGCGTCGAGTTCCCCGAGAGCTGGTCGGTCAACGCCTCGACCATCGTCACCACCAAGTACTTCCGCGGCGCCCTCGGCACCGAGGCCCGCGAATGGTCGCTCAAGCAACTCATCGACCGCGTGGTGCTCACCTACACCAAGGCGGGCAAGGAGCACGGCTACTTCGCCACGCCCACCGATGCGGACATCTTCGAGGCCGAGCTCACCTACATGCTCCTGCACCAGGTGTTCGCCTTCAACAGCCCGGTGTGGTTCAACGTCGGCACCTCGTCGCCGCAGCAGGTGAGTGCCTGCTTCATCCTCTCAGTCGATGAC
>JAJXSV010000101.1 GCA_021784375.1 Actinomycetes bacterium
ACGACTGCGCCGTTGACCAGTGCGTAGATGTCGTGGGCCAGGCCGAAGTCATCTGGAGCCTTGGTGGCGAAGGAGAAGGCGCCGTTGGCGTCCGTGGTGACGGTGCCCATGACGACGTTGAGCGAGCGATAACTGACGCCGCGGTAGTTGACGGTGGTGGGGTCGACCTCTGCCTTCCAACCGGCTTCCTTGGTGCTCCACACCAGCGTCACCGTGGCGTTGGCAGGCAGGCCGGTGGCAGACAGGGTGAAGGGTGTGCCGACCGGTCCGTGGTCCGGGAGCGCGGTGACGGCCTTGGCTGCAGCGCTGGGCGTGAACGCGGGAGCCACCGTACCGGTGAAGGGATACGGGTACTTGGCCAGCATCTCCTTGGGGGCATAGAGGGTGTAGGGGGACATGTCGGCACTGGCCGGCGTGCTCATGCCCAGCGGCACGAGCAGCGCCAACACGGCCAGGGCGCTGAGGGCCCGGGTGTTTCGCTTCATTCTGGGAATTCCGTTTCCTGGTGCTGGATTCGCCCGTCGTTGCAACAGGCGCTGGGGAATTGGTGGAGCTGCAGAGATAGAAAGTTCCAGTAAGCCCGTGCTCGTCCCCCGGCGATGCACGGGCCTACTGGAACCCTGTTCAGTTGCTGGTTACTTAGCGGCGCTGAGCGTCACGTTCGAGGCCGCAGCAGCCCAGACGGCCGGATCGAAGCTGATGCTGCGACCCATGACGGCGGGCGTGACGATCTCGGTGGACTTGACCGTCGCGTTGACCGGCTTCCACACGTAGGCGCCGTTGACCTTGATGGCCTTCTTGGTCTTCTTGTTGATGACCTTGACGAACTTGGTCACGGTCTTCACCACGTCCTTGGTGACGGCCGGCTTGTCGATCATCGTCATGTTGATCTTGTAGGAGATGGTGCCAACGGTTGAGTACTTACCGCTGCCGGCAGGACCGGTGGCCAGCGCGCCCGCCCAGAATGCGGTACCGCTGTGGTTGCCGTAGGTCATGGCAACCGGCGTATCCCAACCTGCCACCTTGATGTTCATGGTGGCGTCGTTGCCGGTGACGGGCGCTCCGCCGCGCGAGAAGTCGGTGGCGTAGACCCGGAAGACGATCAGCTGACCCTGCACGAACTGGCTCAACAGCACGCAGCCGGTGGCGGCGTTGTAGGTGGGGCCGGCGGTGGCGGTGCTGATGAAGGCCTGGGGGCCGGTGCCGTTGACAGTGTCGGCGTAGATGGAGATGGGCTCATTGGCGACCACGTTGTTGATCGGCTTGCCGACGGGAACCGTCACCACTGCCGAGGTGACCTTGGCGATCGTCGTGTCAGTGGGAGTGAGGGTCGCGGTGACGTCGATGGGGCCCGAAGCCGCTGGCTTCCAAGGGGTGCAAATGGCAACGAAGGAGGTGCCGGAGGCCGTGGCGGTCAAGGCTTCGCAACCCTTGATCACTGCGCCGCCAGCCGTGAAGGACACGGTGCCTGCAACACTGGCGGTGGCGCTCAGGGCGCCGTCAACGGCGCTGCTGCCGTCTGCAAGGACCACCGGGCTGGTCGAGGCCTTGACGGTGATGGTGGCAGTCGCCGCGGAGGCCGCGGTGATGCCGAGCGCCGAGATCACGGCGACGGCAGCCGTTCCCGCGAGGACGCGGGTGGCAATGCGATTCATTTGATTTCCTTCTGTGGGTTGGGTTGGGAAGCTTGGTTACTTGAGCTTGATGTTGCCGGTGAAGCTGGCCGTGTAGGACTGGTTCTCCTTGGTGCCGGCATTGGTGGAGCCAACCTGGAACTGGCCCTTGAAGGTGAGGGTGCCGGTGGCGCCCGCGTACTTGCCGGTTCCGCTCTTGACGGTCGCTGTGCCACTCACCATGACCAAGCTGGGTGCAGCGCTCTCAGCCGCGGTGCCCTTGGCGTCCGAGTTGAGCACGAAGTTGATGTTGCCCATGGAACCCTTGAGCGTGCCCTCACCCTTGATGGGTGCGGTCTGCGCCTGAGGTGCGGAGCTGCCGGTGGCGGTAATGGAACTGAAGCCACTGGCCTTGTCGTTGCCGGCGCCGGTGACACTGGCGGTGACGCCCGTGGCAGTCCAGACGGTGGCGAGCGTGCCCTTGAACTCGACGTTCACGGCGACGGTGCCGCCCTTGGCTGCGGGCTTCTTCAGCGACCAGCCGGTGGGGCACTTCTTGGCGCTGAACTTCTTGGACGCGGTGCCCTTGTAGCAGACGATCTTCTTGGTTGCCTGCGGCAGAGCGGACGCGGTGCTGGCCATGACGCCTGCACCGAGTGCGGCGACGATGACGGCTGAGCCGATGATCCGGGAGATTCTTGTGACTGACATATCGTTCCACCTAGCGAGTCGCGCAGTGCCCTCCGAGGAATCTGGTGCGTTCCTTGGTCGAGCTCTTACAGAACACAAGCGTACCGATCTGAAATCTTTGAGTTCTCAACTTTGCGGTGCGATAGGTCACAGTCGGGCACCAATTCCCTGTGATCGAGTCAAAACCGTTGTAATGCAAGGACGTTTGACCTATTGAGATTGGCGTTGCGGCGGCTTCGCAAGGCCTTAAGTCCCGTGTGCTTGCGACGTTGCATGCACCGCTCCATGGCCGGGTTGATGCGCGCATGCGGGGTGGTCAGCGCCGCTGCCCATGGTGCACGCGGCCCTCAGGTGCGAAGACTCTCCGGCAGGTGCTTGTTGTCATTGAACGAGTTCATGCTCCAGATGCCATCATCGTTGCGCACGATCTCCGTGATGCTGCAGTTCAGCATGCTCGGCACCTGACGCGGCGGAATGCCCAGCACCGCCCCCAGCAGGGCGCGAATGGAACTGCCATGCGCCACAACCAATACACGTCCATTGGGATATGCGGCTGCCAGATCATTCAGGGCATCCATCATGCGCTTGCTGACCTCATGCCAGGACTCCACATCGACAATGGCATCGAAAGAATCAAAGGCGGCCTTCACCTGCTCGACGGTCCAACCTTCCACGCTGGCGAAGCCACGCTCGGAAAGTCGTTCATCCACATGGTGTTCTTTGCCGTGCTCCTCGTTGATGGTCGCGGCGGTGGCCTCCGCACGTTGCAGATGGCTGGAGGCGATGGCATCGAAGCTGTCGTCGCGCAGGGCATCGCGCGTGACTTCCGCCTGCGATTTCCCCGTGTCGTTCAAAGGGATATCGGTAGAACCCTGGATGCGATGTTCCACATTCCAGTCGGTCTGCCCGTGGCGGACAATCACGAATTCGGTTGGCACGTGGGCACGCTAGCAGGGAGCATCGGCCCAATTGCGCGAACGCTCAACGGCGCGACGCCAGCGCGCATGATCGAGCAGTTCGCCATTGGGTTCGAAGGTGCGGTCGACGCGCGCCGCACTGCGTAGCTCGGAACGGTTTGCCCAGACGCCGGTGCCCAGCCCGGCGAGGAAGGCAGCGCCCAGACCCGTCATCTCCAATGCCGTGCCGCGCACCACCTTGGTGTTGAGCGTGTTCGCCTGCATCTGCAGCAGAAGGTCGTTGGCGGCGGCACCACCGTCCACGCGCAGGACAGTGAGTCGCTTGCCGTTGTCGGCAGCCATGGCGTCGACAACGTCCTGCACCTGGAAGGCGATGGCTTCCAGCGTGGCGCGTGCGATGTGGGCGGCGGTGGTACCGCGAGTGATGCCGACAACCGTGCCCCGCGCATTGGGATCCCAATCCGGTGCTCCCAGGCCCGTGAGTGCAGGAACGACGACCACTCCATCGCTGTCAGAAACCTGTTCGGCGAGTGCTTCGATGTCCGATGCGCTGCGGATGATGCCGAGCCCATCGCGCAGCCACTGCACCGCTGCGCCGGCCACGAACACGGAGCCTTCAAGTGCGTAGGTGAGTGCGCCCGAGACATCCTGCAGGGCGATGGTGGTAAGCAGTCCATGCTGTGATCGCGCCATGCGATTACCGGTGTTCATGAGGATGAAGGCGCCGGTGCCATAGGTGCACTTGGTGTCGCCGAGGTCGAAACAGGTCTGACCGAAGAGCGCTGCTTGTTGGTCACCGGCGATTCCGGCGATGGGGAGCGCGAGGCCCAGGAACTTGCTGGGATCCGTGTCCCCGACGACGCCGATGGAGGGCACGATCTGGGGGAGTGCTGCGGACGGAACATCGAAGAGATCCAGCAGGTCCGCATCCCATTGCGCCGTCGCGATATCGGCAAGCTGCGTGCGTGAAGCGTTGGTGGCGTCCGTGACGTGGACTCGTCCTGCCGTGAGTCTGGCGATCAGGTAGCTGTCAATGGTGCCGATGGCGAAGCGGCCACTGCGCACTTCGGCCCACAGCGCCGGTTCATTGCGGCTCAGCCACAGCAGTTTGCTCGACGAGAAATATGGGTCCAGACCCAGGCCCGTGGTCTGCCGCACATTGCCTTCCACTGCGCGAGCGCGCAGTTCGTCAACGATGGTCGAGGTGCGTCGGTCCTGCCACACGATGGCCCGGCGCGGTGCCTGCAGCGTCTTGCGATCCCAGATGGCGACCGTCTCACGTTGATTGGTGATGCCCAGCGCCGTGGGCGTGAGCGTCGTGTTGTCCAGCGCATCACGGACGGCACTCAGGGCCGCTGCCCAGATGCCATCGAGTTCGTGCTCCACCCAGCCCGGCTGGGGGTAGTACTGCGCGAACTCGCTGTAACCGCGCGAGCGGATGGTGCAGGTTTCGTCCACCACCAACGCGGTCACACCGGTGGTGCCGGCATCAATCGCAAGAATCGCCATGCGCGAAAACCTAGGCGTCGTAGGCGGGACTTTCTACCCCGCAGTTGGGCCGCTCCTTGAGAGTGTGATCACGTTTCGGTTGTAATCAACGGTGGAATTGAGTTTGCAGGCACCCGAACCTTTACCCTTGTGCCACCCCAAGCACTTGGGGGAATCGAATCCCGGGAGGTCGGCATGCGCCGCAAAATCTCTATCGTCACCGGCGCAGGCGTCGCTCTGATCATGGCCGCATCCGCACTCAGCCCGGCTTCGGCCGCCACCCTGCGGCCCTGTCTCAACGGTCACAAGGTGGTGGTGTCCAAGGGCAAGGCCACCATGGTGGTCAATGGCCATCGCGTCACCTGCAAGGTGGTCAAGAAGGTCAAGCCCAAGCCCACGCCCACGCCCAAGCCCAGCCCCACCGCCTCCACTCCGATTCCCTCTGCCAATCCTTTGGTGCGCTTCGCCGGCGACCTCATGAACGACCTCGTCATTCGTGCGGGCCTCACCGTCACCATCCGCAATACCGATGCAGTGCCGCATACCCTGGTCATCGCCTCCGAGGGCATTTCCGTGCTCACGCCGGCCAATGACATCTCCGCCTTCCTCGCTCCCTCCAAGCCCGGCGTCTACACCATGACCACGGCCGAGAATCCGAATGTGAAGGCGACGTTGACCGTCGTCCCCTGATCCCCAGTTGCGAGGAGGGCCGGCCGCAGGGTCGTGCCCTCCTCGTCGCATTTGAACCTCGAGTGCAATGCCGTGAAGACGACGAAGGGCCCCAGCAGCGCTGGGGCCCTTCGTCTAGCTGCGAGAATCAGAGGTCGTAGTAGAGCTCGAACTCCGCGGGGTGCGGACGAAGCTGCACGTAGTCAACTTCCTTGCGCTTGGTGGCGATCCAGGTGTCGATGAGATCCTGGGTGAAGACTCCGCCCTCAAGCAGGTAGGCCTGATCCTTCTCGAGCGCATCGAGGCAGGCGCCGAGCGAGCCGGGAACCTGAGGAATGGCAAGGGCTTCCTCGGCGGGGAGCTCGTAGAGATCCTTGTCGACGGGTGCCGGCGGCTCGATCTTGTTCTTGATGCCGTCAAGGCCGGCCATCAGCATGGCCGCAAAGGCCAGGTAGGGGTTCGACGAGGGATCGGGCACGCGGAACTCGATGCGCTTGGCCTTGGGGTTGGTGCCCGTGACGGGGATGCGGATGCAGGCCGAGCGGTTACGCGCGGAGTACACGAGGTTCACCGGGGCTTCGTAGCCGGGGACCAGACGGTGGAAGGAGTTGACCGAGGGGTTGGTCCAGGCCAGCAGCGACGGCGCGTGGTGCAGCAGGCCGCCGATGTACCAGCGGGCGAGGTCGGAGAGGCCGCCGTAGCCGTTCTCGTCGTAGAACAACGGCTTGCCGTCCTTCCACAGCGACTGGTGGCAGTGCATGCCGGAGCCGTTGTCCTGGAAGAGGGGCTTGGGCATGAAGGTCGCGGTGTGACCGGCCTGCCAGGCCACGTTCTTGATGACGTACTTGAACAGCATGACCTCGTCGGCTGCGTGCTGCAGCGTGTTGAAGGTGTAGTTGATCTCCATCTGGCCGGCAGTGCCGACTTCGTGGTGCGCGCGCTCGACCTCGAGGCCGACCTGCTCCAGGGTGAGCGTCATCTCGTCGCGCAGGTCGGCGAAGTGATCGACCGGCGGGACGGGGAAGTAGCCACCCTTGAGTGCGGTCTTGTACCCGCGGTTGGGCGAGCCGTCGGCGTTGGCGTCGGCGCCACGGTTCCAAGCACCTTCGATGGAATCGATGTAGTGGTGGGAGGAGTTGGGGCCGGTCTGGAAGTTGACCTCGTCGAAGACGTAGAACTCGGCCTCGGGGCCGAAGTAGACGGTGTCAGCGATACCGGTGGCCTTGAGGTAGGCCTCGGCCTTGCCGGCAACACCGCGGGGGTCACGGCTGTAGGGCGCGTGGGTGTAGGGGTCGACCACGGAGAAGTTGATGACGAGCGTCTTCTCAACGCGGAAGGGGTCAACGAAAGCGGAGGCGATGTCCGGCAGCAGCTTCATGTCGGACTCGTTGATGGCCTGGAAACCGCGGATCGAAGATCCGTCGAACATCAGACCATCGGTGAACACCTTCTCGTCGAAGGTCTTGGCCGGGATGTTGAAGTGCTGCATCATGCCGGGGAGATCGCAGAAACGAACGTCGATGAACTTGACGCCCTCGCTCTTGATGAACTCCGCGACCTCGTGTGCGCTGTTGAACATGTCTGCTCCTCGCGTGGGGCGGGCGCGCCTGGCTGGCGCATGGGTGAACCCTGACAGGGGCGCGTTTCCAGTTTGTTACACGGAAGGTTGCTGCCGGTTACAGGGTCGGGCGGCCTTTGGTCCCGAAGCTGCCGTGTCACCGGGCCCTATGCGAGCTCGTAGACGAAGTTGGCCATGAACGGCCGCTCCTTCCACCCATGCTTCTCGTAGAACTGGCGGGCGTAGGAGTCGCGGTGCTTGCCGTTGAGCAGCGTGAGGCGATGGGCCCCACGTTCGCGGGCTTCCGCGGCCAGTGCATCCAGCAGGGCACTGCCGATCCCGGCACCGCGCGCACTGTCGTGGACGAAGAGTTCGGACAGGTAACCCTCCGGGCCCGGCATGAAGAGGTCATGCAGCCAGTGCGTGTTGCTGTAGCCGAGG